>JAIOPY010000066.1 GCA_021413625.1 Candidatus Nomurabacteria bacterium
AGGGTTCGTTCCTATAGTACAGGCAAGGTAGAGGTAACTTGGAAGGGAGATTTAGAAGTTTTAGGAACTTCTAGAAAAGCTAGAGAGATAAATATTACTGTTGATGACCACGAAAAGACCAAAATACTTTTTGAGTCCATAGGTTTAGAAGTTTATGCTCATCAAGAAAAGAAAAGAATTTCTTGGGAGCTTGATAATACTCAGTTTGACCTAGATACTTACCCTAATATGCCCACATATCTTGAAATTGAAGGGGAGAGTGAAGAGAAAATAAATTTTTTTATACAAGAACTCAATTTAAAAAACCACGATACCTGGAATGACGGGGAAAGAACCTTAATTGAAGGAAAATACAATCTAAATTGGTGTGATATGCGTTTTTAGTTGTTGAAATTATTCCAAAACAAAAAAAACTATTCGTCCATGTTGCCAAAATTCAGGGTAGGTATATACTTTTAGTAGGGTTATTTTCATTTATTACCTAGAACACTAATTTATGGGAGCTTCGATCGGCTATGACCTTGGTCACAGACGTCTAGCACCCACTTAGCTTTTAAGCTACGGTAATACACTGGAAATAGTCCTAAGAAGCACCCCCGTTGTTCGGGGTTTTTTCTTAGGAAAAATACTATATAATATAAAAATGAATCGTAAAAAGCTTTTGAAAAACATTTTTTTCTTAATGTTGCTGATGTTTCTAGCAAACAGTCTTATCATAAAATTCCATTTGTATTATTCTGTCTGGTGGGTGGATATGGTTATGCATTTTGGGGGTGGATTTTGGGTAGGTTTGTTCTTTTTTTATGTTTTTTACACTAGAGAATGGTTTTCTAGTAAGCTTTTATCGGTTTTTATCTCTATTTTGTTAATCGGATTACTGTGGGAATTGTTTGAGTACTATTTAAATATTATTTCTTACGAACCTTTTGTTTTGAGTGATACACTTTCTGATATTTTCTTTGATATGGCTGGCGGGCTACTTTCCATGATTTATTTTTCTAAAAGAATTATGTTTACCTCCAAAAATAAGATATAATTACGGTAATGCCAACAGAAGCCAAGATAACATTTTGTGGAGGTACGGGTTCAGTTACGGGCTCTAATTTTCTTTTTGAAGCGGACGGCAAGAAATTTTTAATTGATTGTGGTTTAACTCAAGGAATAAAATTAGCAGACGATGTGAACTGGGAGCCATTTCCGTATGACCCTAAAAATATAGATATCTTATTTATTACTCATGCTCATATAGACCATCTTGGAAGGATTCCCAAGTTAATTAATGATGGCTTTAGAGGAAAAATTTATTCAACTCCGCCGACTAAGGCTTTAGCGGAACCGATGCTTTTAGATGCTGCTAATATTCTTTCAAAAAATACCGATTTGAAATTAGATGAAATCTATACTGACGATAATATAAAATTAGCCTTGTCTAATTGGCAAGGGTTTAATTATCACGAGACAGTAAAAATTACTGATACTTTGGAGGTTTCTTTTTTAAATGCTGGGCATATTTTAGGTTCAGCCATGATGCTGTTTGTTTTTAATGGCAAGAAAATTCTTTTTACAGGCGACTTAGGCAACTCTCCATCTCCGCTTTTGCCTGATACGGACAAAATTACAGATATAGATTATTTAATAATGGAATCTGTATATGGAGATAGAAATCATGAATCCAGAAATGACCGTCGTAAATTTTTAGAAGCAGCCATTGAAGACAACTATAAAAGGAAAGGCACTTTAGTCATACCTACATTCTCTTTAGAACGTTCTCAAGAGCTTTTGTTTGAGTTAAATGCTCTTGTAGAGCATAATCGCATACCAGTTATGCCTATATTTCTTGATTCACCGCTGGCTATTCGTTTAACAGAGGTATTTAAGCAGTATAAAGATTACTTCAATGAAGACGCCCAAAAAGTAATGTCGGTTGATGAACATTTATTTAATTTTCCTGGTCTTCGTTCCACTTTGCAATCCGAAGAATCAAAGACCATATCTAAAGTGGAGAACCCAAAAGTAGTTATTGCTGGCTCTGGCATGTCTTCTGGGGGACGTGTGGTGCATCATGAGAGGCAATACCTACCTGACCCAAATAATACTATTCTTTTAACAGGATATCAGGCTGCTGGTAGTCCAGGACGTCTTATTCAAGAGGGCATAAAGACAGTTCGTATATCTGGTGAATATGTTACTGTTAGAGCGCACGTCGTTACTATTTATGGTTATTCAGGACACAAAGATAGTGATGGTTTACTTAATTTTGTATCTGATTCCCAAGAAACTTTAAAGAAAGTTTTTGTGGTTATGGGTGAGCCAAAATCTAGTTTATTTTTAGTTCAAAAATTAAGAGATAATCTTGGCATAGAAGCTTATGCTCCAGATGCAGGCAGTAGTGTTACAATTGTTTGTTAAATAGGTTAGAATAAAAACATGAGCACAAATCCTTTAATTGATTCTGATAGTAAGCATGGGCACAGGCAAATAAAAATATGCGTTTCGGGTGCGGCAGAGACAGGGCACTGTGGTTTAGATGCATTAGATAAGGCTAAAGAGCTTGGGCGAGAGATAGCGCGACAGGGAGCTGTTTTAGTTACGGGAGCCACCACAGGCTTTCCTCTTTGGGCAGCCATGGGAGCTAAAGAAGCTGGTGGAGTATCTATTGGTTTTTCACCCGCAGCTTCAGAAAAAGAACATGTGGAAGTTTATAAACTTCCACTGGATTATTTAGATTTGGTTGTTTACACCGGTTTTGGTTATCCAGGCAGAGATTTATTACTGACTCGTTCCGCGGATGCAGTTATTTGTGGTTGTGGACGTATTGGCACCATTCATGAATTTACTATTGCTTTTGAGGACAATAAGCCAATAGGTATTTTTGAAGGTCCTTGGGAGATGGGAGACCAGTTGAAAGAGATACTTGCTAAAGGTAACCGCCCTAATGATAAGATAGTTACAGGCTCTGACCCTAAAAAACTCCTAGAAGATGTCATTGCTTTAGTTCGGAAATATAAGATAGAAGAGTATAAAATTGTTCAACCTTAGCAGATTATGTTTAATAAAAGTCCAACGCAAAATATTTTTAAAATTTTAATTTTTACTATTGTTTTTTTATTAGTCTTTTCTTTTTTATTACATGATTTGGTCCCTCATCATCATTCTGTAGAAATTTTTGGCGGAGGGCTCAAAGCTTTTTTCCATAGCAGTGAAAAGAAGTGGTTATTTTTAGTATTTTTTATTGTTTTTGTTTTTAATGTTTTAAAAGGAAAATTATCTTCTGTTGAAATGCGAAGGGTTTTTTCTTGTAATTTTTTATATTGGCGAACTGACCTAACTAAAATCTTTAATCCAGTCTTGCAAGCCCTAAGGATAGGAATCATTAATTCTAAATTGTATAACTGAGTTTAGTAATATTATATTTATTAGCTTAGTTTAATTATTTTCCACCCAATTTAAAGTTGGATGGACCGTTAAAATTCTATGAAAAAAAATTTATTTGCACCCTCGTTAATTATGTTTATGTTGTTAACAGCTTTATTGTCTCCGAACTACGCTTCCGCTCATGGACACACATCTTTTGAGATAAATGAAAAGGTTTATTCATTTACCATAGGTTCTCTTAATGAACCAGTATCAGTAGATGATAAAACAGGTCTTGATATGCGTGTAATGAGTATGAGCCATCATGCGCATGAAATGGCAAATAAAAGTGGAGGCGAGCATGCGGGAACACCTGTACTAGGGTTAGATAAAACATTGAAAGTTGAGTTAATAGCTGGAGATAAAAAGAAAATCCTAGATATTTCTCCAGCTTATAATGAACCTGGAGCCTATAGAGCTTACTTTATTCCAACCGTTCAAACTACTTTTAGTTATCGTGTATTTGGTACCATTGATAATGTTCCTTTTGATTACACCTTTACTTGTAACCCTGCTGGTCATCCACAGACAGATGAAGATACAAGAGAAGTTGAAATATCTAAAGGTGTTACTAGAATTGAAGCTGGTGCATCGTTTGGCTGTCCGGTAGCACGAGCTGATTTAGGATTTCCAGAACCATCTATGACAACTTATGAACTTGATACTAAGGCTTCTGATGCAAAATCTACCGCAAATACTGCTAGAATCTTTGGCATAGTTGGTATAGTGTTTGGGGTGCTTGGACTTACTTCTGGTGCATTAATGAAGAAAAAGGCGTAAAATGCTATCAAGAGACAGCCTCGCTTTAAAATTAGCGAGGCTCGGCTCTTGTAGCTTCTTTTACTGATTATATGAAATACTATTTTTTACTAATAATTATTTTTTTGATTGGACTGCCCATAGCTCATGGGAATGGTTTTGGTATTAAGTTTGATGAAGTTGTAGGGGATTACATTGTTAACGTTGATGCGGACACCTATGTTTTAACTGCGGAGGAATCAGTAAGATTTGATTTTATGCTTTGGAATAAAGACAGAACCGAAAGATTAGATTTTGACAATGTTTGGGTAAATATTACTCCTAAGGGAGCTTTCGGACCTACTTTTGCTGGGTTGCTCGGCAGACCTCAATTTGGTGGATTCGGAATGACCTATGTTTTTCCTAAAGCAGGCGATTATAATATGTCGGTTCGTTTAGGAAAGTTGGGGGAGATGGGAGTTGAAACCATTGCTCAAGCAACATTTCCTTTAGTAGTTGAAAAAAGTGATGGTGGAGTTTTTGGACAATCTAGAGTGCGAGATTTTATTATCTCAATAATTTTAGGACTCATGATTGGAGCCTTTTCTGTTTTTTGGTTTAAGCGTAAGTAGAATTTTAATCTCAAAAATATGAAATCATTTATTACAATTTTATTTGTTTTTCTTTTTACTTTTAGTTTCGCAGGTCAGGCATTTGCACATGCGACGCCTATCTCTTACGAGCCACAATCTGCAGACCTTGTGCAAAAAATTCCAGAGCGTATTGCTATTAACTTTAGTGAGAGGATTGAAGAGAAGGCTAGCAGTATTAGTGTATATGGACCTAATGGCAACAGTATGGATGTTGGAGAAGCCAAAGTAGATTCTTTAGACTCAAGACTTTACACTATAGAAATAAAAGATGGAGGTGAGGGCACCTATACAGTGTCTTGGCAAGTAGTCTCTGCAGATGACGGCCATTTTACTAAAGGCGCTTTTGCTTTTTCGGTTGGGAAAATAACTGGCGATGGTGCGTCTTTGGGTCAGATACAAATTCAACACATAACTACCACGCCCCAAGCTGTTACTATTGGTGTTGAATTAGTTGGTCAGGCTATTATGCTAGGATTTATTTTCTTTTTAATTTTTCTTTGGAGACCTTTAAAAAAGAAATTTTATAATGATATAAATCCATATATTAATAAAATAGAAAGTCGCTTTATCTTTTTATTTTTAAGCGGAGCAATTTTAATAATTATTGGCGCCTTGTCATTTGTTGTGCTAAAAACTTTTGATTTACAGCAGTTGCGTCCAGGAGGTTTTATTGCAACACTCAAAATCTTTCTTAGTACAGTTGATGGTAGTCATGCATTTGGCAGAGCATTAATAGCATTATTTTCTATTCCATTTTTTATGGTTTTTAGAAAATCAATATTTAAAAATGAGAATATAACCAAAGTAGAAATAGGACTTATTTTTTTTATTTTCTTAATGCTTATCTCCAGAGGTAGGGTAAGCCACGCAGCAGCCTCTCATTTTTTACCTCTTTTTTCAATCTTGGTGAATTCCATACAGTTGTTATTTAAGGAGTTATGGGTGGGAGGATTGATAGTATTTAGTTTTGTTATTCCATTTTTGTTTAACTTAAAAAACAAGATTCCTTTAGCATCTTTTTTAACAAAGTTTTCAAAAATTATAAGTATTGCTTTTCTTGGGGTAGCTGTAACTGGGGCCTACATTGTTTGGTTGCATTTAAAAGACCCTAACTATTTATTTTCTACGGAGTGGGGTGCTCGCTTGATTACTCTTACCTTGTTTGGTGTTGTTCTTTTTATTATTCGTCTTTATCATCAGTTGGTGGTTGATAGATACGCTGTTGAAATTTGTAAAACGGCGGGAGACAAAAATTCTCATCGGCTAGTTTCATATTCAATGCTCACGTTAACATTAGAGATGTTGGTTGGAATTGCGCTTCTTTTCGTCACAAGCTTGATTATCATTACTACGCCTCCATATGTAAGCGAGAGATTTACTTTCAATGAAACTACAGTTAGCCAAGATGCGCGAGTAAGTATGTCGGTATATAAAAATGAACCTTCTCAATTTTTAATTGATATTACCGACGCTAAGCAAAAAGAAATACCCGTTTCAAATATTGTTGTTACTATTTCCAATGCCGAAAAAAGTATTGGCCCAATTGTAGTAAATACGGAACAACGTTTTATAGGGGGGTATGTTTTTCCAAAAACCCTGCTTTCACCTCCTGGCATTTGGAGGATTGATGTATCAGCGGAGCGACCTCTTAAATATGATGCTGTGGCATCCTTTACGATAGATTATCCAAAAGATATAGAGATGAGTCGTATCAGCCCCAACCAGCAGACTTTTGGTTGGTTTGAAATAATTTGTTTATTAGGTGCATTAATGTTCGTGGGCGTAGCATTTAAGCTATACCATTTTAGTAAAAAGCTTAATGACTCTGTTCTTAGATTTGTTCAAACAAAAAATATTACAGAGGAAATACAAAAAGCTCCGTCTTCACTTATTTCTTTGAGTGGTTCGTTTTTCTCTTTTGTTTTGGTATGTATTATTATCTCTTATTCCTATGGAGTATTTTTCAAAACTGATTTTCAGAAAATTTGCCAAAAGAATGGGCATTTTTGGCTTCAATCCATACCTGTTAAAGACGGTAAAGCGCTTTCTTCCGACACAGTTACTGGGTGCTTTTTAGATGTGGGATTATATCATTTTGCAGACCAGCGGGAATATGAATTTTTCTTTAGAAAAAGAGAAATTATTCCCGAGCTTTCATATCAACCTCAGAAGTTAATTGCTGGCAAGCCAACTAACATAATTACCTCTTTAAGTGAGGTAAAAGATGGTCAAAAAGTTGGACCTGCTACAGAGATAGGCATATATCATGACAGGATTTTACATATTCTTATTGCAGGGGAAGACTTAAAAACCTTTGCCCATATCCATACCGAAGACCTTGCTCCTGTTACCGAAGAGATGAAAAGGGAAGCTAGTTTCCCATTTCAATATACGTTTCCAAAAGCTGGTAATTATGCTTTTAACATTGATTATGTGGTTAGTGGCATAGAGTACACTAATGTTGTTATTGTAAATGTTGAAGGCGAGCCAAAAATGCAGAAGCCTAGTTATAATATTTCAGCTGATGCAAAAAATTTAACTCAAACAAAAAACTTTAATGGATACCAAGTTACTTTTAATTCCCCAGAGAAAATAAAAGCAGGGGAACAAGTTAGCTTAGAATATTATATTGAAAAAGATGGTGAGCCAGTTAAGAATTTAGAACCATACCTTGGAGCGGCTATGCATCTTGGCATGGTGCGTAATGATTTAGGGCGCTTCTTTCACTCTCATGGAGAAGCTTCCCAGCCTGGTTCAGTTTGGTTTCAGCAAAAACTAGGTAAATATTTCAAATACCACATGCATTTTGCGCCAGACCTATTTGGTCCAAAAATTATTACACCAATACGAGCTACAAAATTCACCACGCCAGGTGTCTATACTATATTCGGAGAATTCAAGGTAGAAGGCAAAGTCATTGTTACTGACTTTGAAGTAAAAGTACAATAGTGACCTATTTTACGTTTTCTATTACTCTAGCAAATGTTTTAGGATGATTTTCTGCTAAGTCAGATAGGATTTTTCTATCAACTAAAATATTCTTCTTTTTTAACGCATCAATAAGTTTAGAATAAGAAATACCAAGCTCTCTAGCTCCAGCATTTATCTTTATATTCCATAGCTTTCTGTTATGAGATTTTTTGTCTCGGCGGTGGGCAAAAGAATAATTTCCAGCGTGTAACAATGCTTCTTTTGCTTGTCGTTCTTTAGTAGAACGACCATGGCGCATTCCTTTTGTTTGCTTTAGAACGCTTCTTCGTCTTTTTAATGCATGTACTCCTTTTTTTACTCTTGTCATTTTATTATTTAAAAGTTACAAATGTTAACTGAAAGGCAACAAGTGACTCTTTGGTTTATTTTTAATAACGAAATTCTTACCTTTGCGACCAGCTAATTGGGTAGTGCGGGATTGTTTAGCATTAAAATGGTTAAAACCAGGCTTACGAGAAAGTATTTTCCCGTTTTTGGTTAATTTTAATCTTTTTGAATATGATTTATTTGTTTTCATAAATTATTTTGCTTTTTCTATTGTGATGGTTAAACCTTTTGGTCCTTTTTTATATGAATCGGACACTTTGTAATTTTCAGTAATCAAATGTAATACTCTATCTAGTCTTTCTCTTAAAAACTTTTCATCCATATACTTTGCGCGTCCAGCTAAGAAGAGTTCTATTTTTATTCTATGACCTTCTTTCAGCCATTTGGAAGCAGTTTTAGCTTTTAACTCTAAATCGTGCTCTCCTGTGCCTATTTTAACTTGGATGGACTTGGTTTCGGTTGTTTTAGCTCCAGCTTTTGCTTTTTTAAGCTTTTTACTTGCCTCATACTGATATTTACCAAAATTCATTATCTTGCCGACCGGAGGGTTGGCATTTGGTGATATTTCAATTAAGTCCAAGTTCTTGCTTTGAGCTAGTTCTAAGGCATCTTTAATGCTTAAAACACCGAGATTGTTGTTTTCACTATCTATAACCCGAAGTTCTTTTGCCCGTATTTGGTTGTTTATTCTTTCACGCAATGTATCTTTGTAAACTTAAAACTGCTTTGATAATAGCCTATTTAAGGCTTAAAGTCAACCAAAAGGAGAACCTGTGATAATATGTATCTTATGAGTAATTATGCCGAAAACAGAAAAGCGCGCTTTGATTATGAAATCATTGAAAAATACGTTGCCGGTATTGAGCTTTTAGGTAACGAAGTTAAATCTGTCCGAGGGGGTAGGATGTCTTTAGAAGGTGCCTTTATTATAGTGCGAGGTGGGGAAGTGTATTTAATTAATGCTAATATCCCACCTTATCAAATAAAAAATGCGGGAGATGACTATGACCCACTCCGAAATAGGAAGTTGTTGTTAACAAAGAAAGAGATTCAAGAACTTGCAGATAATGACAGAAACAAGAGTTTGACAATAGTGCCTATTTCAGTGTATAATAAAAACAGAAAAATAAAGTTAGATATAGCACTCGTAAAAGGAAAAAAGAAACACGATAAGCGAGAAAATATAAAAAAGCGCGAAACTGACCGCGAGATAAGAAGAGAGTATAAAAGGTAGGTAAAAGGACTGCCCGCCGATAGGATGGACTTTGAAAATTTAAAATGGGGATGCAAGGCATAGACAGTAGGCCTTTTGTATTAGATGCATACCGAGTATGAGCGTAATCTCGTAAAAATTCGCTCAATAGCTTAATTGCAAAATTAGCTTCCAAAGTTAAAGCAATTACTTCACCATACTTCGGTATGGGGGACTTTGCTTTTGCTTCAGTTTCCGCTTCGGCGTAACTGATGTCTCACTTATAGACTTCCGATATATAAGCTGAGGCATAATATTATCGGGATAGGGAAAAGACTTTCTCAACTTTTTTCCAAAACAAAGAGAATCGGTTGAAAAATATTTGGCTCGTTTCTTAATTTTTCAATTTAAAACAAAAAGCGTGCTAAGTATGTAGATTTCTTTTGCGAAAACCTTCTGCACACGGGTTCAATTCCCGTCATCTCCACATATTATTTTTTAACTTTTGGCGTTAATTAACTCTGTAATTATTCCAGCGATTATGGCTAGAATGGCTACCAAAGTCCAACTAAAAGTTAGGATAGACAAAAGGGAAGCTACCCATATTAATAACGCAAAAAATGGGACCCAGAAAATTAAAGATACAACTAATCTAATTAAACTTATGTGCATATAGTTTAATAAAAAATTATAGGCTTATATGCTTGTATTATATCAATAATTTAAAACAATTTCACTACTAGCTTTTTTTATGCTAATCTCTATATATGGATTTCAATTTTCTAAATCAAAAAGACGGACCTATTAAGGGCAAAAAGGGTAAAAATGGACTGAATTTTTCAGGAGGCATTGCAGGCGCAGTGTTTATTTTCATGCTGATTACTGCGCTTTATTTAGTGATTTCTGACGTTCCTAAAGAAACAACTGAAATTCCAATTTCTGATTTAGCAAAGAATGTAGAAGCTAAAGAAGTAAAAAATATTCAGGTTTCTGGTGAAAACTTAACTATCACTTACAATAATGATGAAGTAAAAAAAGCCAGAAAAGAAGTTGGTTCTTCTTTAACCCAAACTCTTTCTAATTATGGTGTTAGTAAAGAAGCTCTTTCAGAGGTAGAGATAGAAGTAAAAAATGAAAGTGGTTTCGGATTTTGGTTGGTAAATATCCTGCCATTTCTTTTACCTATTATTTTTATAGTTTTTTTCTTTTGGTATTTATCACGCCAAGTAAAAGGCGCAGGTATCCAGGCCATGACCTTCGGTCAATCTAAGGCGCGTATTACTGACCCGAATGACAAGAACAATAAAGTTACATTTAAAGATGTGGCTGGTTGTCGTGAGGCTAAAGAAGAATTAAAAGAAATTGTGGATTTTTTACGAAGCCCAAAAAAGTTTTTAGATATTGGCGCAAGAATTCCAAAAGGTGTGATACTAACCGGTGCGCCTGGGACAGGTAAAACTCTTTTAGCTAGAGCTGTGGCTGGGGAAGCCGGAGTTCCATTTTTCCATTTGTCTGGTAGTGAATTCGTGGAAATGTTTGTAGGAGTTGGAGCATCTCGGGTAAGAGATTTATTTAAGATGGCAAAAAAAGCAGCTCCTGCAATTATTTTCGTAGATGAAATTGATGCCATTGGACGAACTCGGGGTGGAGGCTATGGTGGCGGTAACGATGAACGCGAACAGACCTTAAACCAAATATTGGTGGAAATGGATGGTTTTGAACCTAACGAGAAAGTAATTGTTATGGCAGCAACCAATAGACCAGATGTTTTAGACCCAGCGCTTGTTCGCCCAGGACGTTTTGACCGAAAAGTTCTTCTGGATATGCCTGACCGAGCAGACCGCGAAGCAATACTTAAAATTCATGCCATTAAAAAACCATTAGCTGAAGACATTAATTTAAAATTGATTGCCGAGAGAACTCCTGGATTTTCTGGAGCGGATTTATATTCCTTAATGAATGAAGGTGCGATACTGGCAGCACGAGAGAATCGTAAAAAAGTTTTTCAGTTTGATTTAATTCGCGCAATTGAAAAAGTAATGCTTGGACCTGAACGTAAGAGCCATTTACTAACAAAGAAAGAAAAAGAAATCACTGCATATCATGAAGCAGGGCATGCGCTGGTAGCTTCAGTTTTACCTCATGCTGACCCTGTGCATAAAGTTTCTATCATTGCTCGTGGTAGTGCAGGAGGTTACACTCTTAAATTGCCAATTGAAGAACGAAAATTACAATCTAAAAAAGAATTTATAGATGATATTGCCATGTCTCTTGGTGGATACGTGGCAGAGAAGATGATTTTTGGTGATATCACAACTGGACCATCTAGCGACTTACAGGTGGCAACGAATTTAGCGCGCGCTATGGTAACTCGTTTTGGAATGTCTGATGCTATTGGTCCCATCGCGCTTGGAGGTGCATCAGGGCGTATGCCATGGATAGAAGAAGTGGAAAAAGAATATTCTCAAACTGTTGCCACGAAAATTGATTCTGAAGTTTCAAAAATCATAGACAATGGTTTAAAATCTGCGGAACAAGTATTAACTGAACACAAAAAAGCTCTTGAAGCTATCGCTAAAAAACTAATAGAGGTTGAAACCCTAGAGCAAGAAGAATATGAAAAGGTAATAATTGCTCATGGGATTATGCCTAAGAAAAAAGAAGGGGAGGTAAAACCTGTTTAATATCTTTGCCAAAAAACTCTTAATTTTGTAAGATGGAAAATGAATCAGTTCCTGCCAAAGGCAGACAGGGGTTAGAGCACAAGCTTATAAAAACGAGCGAGGAGATGTGTTTAAATTTGGGCGCATAGCTCAGTTGGTAGAGCGCCGAGCTTATACCTCGGTGGTCCTAGGTTCGAGTCCTAGTGCGCCCACATTTAAGTACAAGCTCCGAGTGAAGTTTTTATATAGTAATCTATATACCTCTGGGGTCCTTGGTTCGAATCCAAGAGGACGGACAACTTTAATTGCTCTATGTTATAATTGTTAATCATGGATGAAGGACCTTTTCAAAAACTAGCGTTTCAATTTAAGGGTATGTCTAAAGAGAGACAACTTAAACATAAGATTCAAGAGTTAATTGAAAACCCATCTAAAAGACAAGCCCTGCTTAGCATCGCCCCATACTTAAAACCTGAAGTTTTAGATGCATTTGATAAATTATCTACGCCTGTGCGTGATTTTATTCTCAGTGATATTTACCAGAAAAAGGAGATTATGCTTCTGCCAGAGAGAGAAATTGCCTTAAGAGTTCTTTCTTTGGTAACAAGTAGTGGGGAGTTTGATGCTTTAAATAGTAGTCATTCCGACTTAGAGCACAAAACACCTCCTTCTGAAGCTGAACAATTTGCAGAGAGCACAGCCCGAGAAATAATTAACGAGTCTGAATCCCTAATGAAATCTCCTAAAAAACCCAACTAACTTTATTGGAATATTTTGTATTTTTGAACTAGAGAAGTGCGTGCCCATTGGTTACCTAAACCAAAATATTTTTGTGTGTTACCCCAAACAACTGCTAAGATTACAAAAATATAAACAAAATGGTCATCTATAAAAGGATGATGCTCTGGCGGCAACCCAACTGCCAAGTACATAAGTAAAAGCATAAGAATTCCAGACCAGCCACCGAGCTTCATAAAAATACCCAGAGTCAGTGATACTCCAACAAATAATAATCCCAGCATAAACAACCAATCTACTGTAGCGCTACCTGCTAGGCTATTGAAAAATTCTGCAAAAGGGCCATGTACGCCGAATTGTAAAAATCCAGTAGTAGGGGAGCCGCCAGAGAGCCATGCTTGTTCGGGAGTTGTGGCAAAACCCCAGCCTAATAATTTATCAAAAAATGCCCACAAAAATACAAGTCCGATACTTAATCGTAATATTCCTAAAACAGCTTTAAATTTATTTGAGTCCATATTTTTTAAAAATTAGTTAATAAGTTATTGTAATACAAATATTATACACCCTATGTATTAATTAAAATAAAAGTTATGCACTTTTATTCAAAATGAAATTCTCCAGCCTTTTCTTTAACTTTTGATTTAAGTAAAGGGTATTTTGTGAGTTCTGGGTCTTCATTTATTAATCGTGTAGCTTCTAGACGTGCTACCTCTACCATTTTTATATTTTTTATTGCTTCCATGCCTAGGTCAGTAATGCCCCATTGTTTGGTGCCACCAAGTTCACCTGCTCCACGGAGAGTTAAGTCTAATTCTGCTAGTTCAAAACCATTTTTTGCAGTTTTAAGAGCTTTCAAACGTTCTACTGTTTTGTCGCTTTTAGCATCTGCAAAAACATAACAATATGCTTGATGAGTACTTCTAATAACGCGTCCGCGAAGCTGGTGTAGTTGAGCTAGGCCAAACCGCTCTGCGCCTTCAATAATTATGATTGTGGCATTTGGCACATTTACTCCTACTTCCACTACTGAGGTGGCACAGAGAATATTTATCTTACCCTCCGTAAACTCTTGCATCACTTCTTCTTTTTTCTGTTTACTCATTTTGCTGTGGAGTATACCTATTTCGTATTCAGGAAAAATTTCTTTCTTCAAACGTTTTGCTTCGGCTGTGACAGATTTTACTTCAAGAGGATTTTTTACAAGCTTCGCCGAATTAAATTTTTTCCCACTGCGCCCTTCTCCTGCGGAGCGGGACCCTCGCGGATAAAAAATTTCATTCGGCTCCGCTTGTTGTTCGTCTGCCTCAAAAATTCTTGGGCAAATAACATAAAGCTGCCTGCCTTTTTGTAGTTCTTCTTTTATTTTTTCATAAGTGGCACCTCTTTTATTTGGGGTGATGATTTCTGTAATTATTTGTTTTCGCCCTTCTGGCATTTCTTCTAAAAGAGAGAGGTCTAAATCACCGTAAATAGTGAGTGCGAGTGTGCGAGGGATGGGTGTAGCTGTCATTGAAAGGAGATGAGGCGCGATGTTGTCTTTTCTAACTAGTTTTCTTCTTTGCGCGGTGCCGAAGCGGTGTTGTTCATCTATAACACACAGCGCTAAGTTTTTAAATTTTACAGATTTTTGTATTAGAGCGTGCGTACCTATTAGTATTGGTATTTCTCCATTAGCTACCCATTTCAAAAGTTGGGTACGAGAGATATTTGTCCAGCCACTTGGGTTTATTTTGGAAGGGAACTTGCGGCAACCACTTCCTGTAATTAGACCTATATTTATAGGTAAGTGTTTAAAGTATTGGATGAAAGATTCAAAATGTTGAGTTGCTAAAATTTCTGTTGGCGCCATGTAAGCCACTTGTAGGTTACCAAAATCCTGCCTGCCGGCCGGCAGGTCTGTCCTTGTCGGCCTAGTATTTACTGTCATATAGCTTGCTGTGGCCGCTACGGCTGTTTTACCAGAACCAACATCTCCCTCTAGTAGGCGAGACATCGGGAAAGTTTTTTCCATGTCTTCTAGAATTGTTTTGATAGATTTCTCTTGAGATTTAGTAGGTTTAAAAGGGAAGCGTTTTAAAAATTCTTCAGTTTCTCCTTTGTTTGTTTTTATTTGGAAAGATTTATTTTTTTTATATTCATGTTTGTCATGTTGGCGTTCAAGTTGGATGCAAAAAACTTCTTCAAAGGCGAATCTTTTTCGTGCGGACTCGGCATCTTTAATATTTTTAGGTTTATGAATCCAAACAAGGGCAGTCTTTAATGTTGGCAGGTGATATTTTTTAAGAATATCTTCTGGTATATGGTCCTCTAGGTTATCTAAAGCTCTTTCTTTTAAAATTTTTTCTATCGCATGGTAAAACCATTTAGAAGTTATGCCTCTAGTTTCAGCATAGATAGGGTAGGAAAACCCCAGTTCTTTTTCCTCTCCTTTTTTAAAAAGAGTGTCGTGGCTATCTATGGGCATATCTGGCATTTTTTCAAATTCTGGATTTGCTAAATATATGCCACTTTTACTAGCCGTTACTTTTCCAGTTAGTTTTACGGTGTCGCCATTTTTAATCATTCTAGCGAGGTAGGCTTGGTTAAACCAAATTATTTTTATTTTTCCAGATAAGTCTGCTATTTCTCCTTCGCCCATTGGTATTTTAGAGCGGAAAGCTTTTTTGGTTTTTAGTTTTGAAACTTTTCCATATACTGTGGCAGTATCTCCTGGCATAAGTTCTGAAATTTTCATAACTACACTTATGTCACTATAGCGAACAGGGAAGTGGAACAGCAGGTCAGCGACCGAAAAAAGCCCGAGTCGTCGTAGAGCCTTTTTTTGGTTTTCGTCTAATTTAGGGAATTTAGTTTCCAATTTATCACTCAACTGCATTTAGAAAGTATATTGTTTTTTAGAGAGATTTACTAGCGGAGATTTTATTGCTACAATACTCC
>JAIOPY010000049.1 GCA_021413625.1 Candidatus Nomurabacteria bacterium
AAATTCTTTCTGAAGGTAAGGAATCTCAAATCATTAAAGGGTATTTTAATGATAAAAGAAAAGTTTTAATGGATAGAGTTATTTCTGGTATTTACACTCCTGGCTCCATTGTAAAACCATTTTTTGCTTTAGGGGCCTTAACTGAAGGCTTAATAGACCCTTTCAAAAAAATATTATCTACTGGTTCTATTTCCATACCCAACCCATATTTTCCAGATAAAAAAAGTGTTTTCAAAGACTGGAAAGCGCATGGCTGGGTGGATATGAGTCAAGCTTTAGCCGTTTCTAGTGACGTATATTTTTATGCTATCGGTGGTGGCTTTGAAGACCAAAAAGGATTAGGGATAACTAATTTGGAAAAATATGCGAGAGTTTTTGGTATTGGTACGAAAACAAATGTGGACCTGCCCGACGAATCTAGCGGCACTATACCCAACCCAGAATGGAAGATAAAAAATTTTGCTGGAGACATTTGGCGTGTGGGAGACACTTACAACACTTCAATTGGACAATATGGTTTCCAAGTCACTCCTATTGAAATGGCTCGCGCTACCGCCGCCATCGCAAACTCTGGCACACTTATAACTCCTCATTTTGTTTTAAGTGATATTGAAAAAGAAAATTCAGTTTCAATCATAGACTTAAAAAAAGAACATTTTGACATTATCCATGGTGGCATGAAAGAGGCAGTAGATTACGGCACCGCCGTAGCCTTAAATGTGCCTTATGTGGAAGTTGCCGCTAAAACTGGAACCGCACAATTAGGTGCAGAAAAAAATAGAGTGAACTCTTGGGTAATAGGCTTTTTCCCTTATGATGAGCCTAAATACGCTTTTACCGTATTAATGGAATCTGGTCCTTCCACCGGTAGTGTGGGAGCAACTGCTATAATGCGCGGTCTTTTAGACTGGATGTCAATAAATACGCCAGAATACTTCAATTAATAGGGGATTTGCATATAAACTTTGTTTATTGCTATACTATGCCTATGCGCAAAGCAAAAATACTTTTATTTATGGGAATTTGGGCGGCAATATTGCCATTCTTAGGTTTTCCATACTCTTATAAAAATGTGCTATTTTGTTTGACTGGCTTGGGTATTATCTATTTCAGCTACACTCTATATAAAGAAAGTAAAAAAGGTGAAGTTGTAAAAAGTTTTGAAAATTTTTCAGAAAATTTTTTCAACGAAGAAAAATAAATAAAATGACAAAATTTTTAAAAATTAAAAACATACTGGTAAAGGTGTTGACAGTGGCTATTATTTTTTCCGCTGGTATTTACATAGGCTTCAATAAACAAACTGAAATTATAAAAGCTGCTGGAGTAAACAAGGAAGCTTTTTCAGAGGAAGAAATTGACCTATCAGCATTTTGGAAAGCTTGGGAATTAATTGATGAAAAATATCCTGACGCCGACAAAACAGGTGAACAAGAAAGAATCTATGGAGCTATTTCAGGGCTTTTAGACTCATTGGATGACCCTTATAGTGTATTTTTACCCCCAGATGAAGCTAAAACTTTTAAAGATGACATCGCAGGTAATTTCGTAGGCGTAGGTATTGAAGTGGCACTAAAAGATAAAATACTTACAGTTATTGCTCCTCTTAAAAATACCCCTGCAGATAGAGCCGGAATTCAAGCTGGAGATAAAATAGTAAAAATTGACGGTACTTCTACCACAGGCTTAACCATAGAAAAATCAGTTAAATTAATGAGAGGAGAAAAAGGCACACCAGTAGTCTTAACTATAGAACATGAAGGTGAAGAAGATTCAAAAGATATAACAATTATCCGAGATACCATCACCATGCCTACTTTAGATGCTGAAGTAAGGTCAGATGGTATTTTTGTAATTAAACTTTACACCTTTTCGGCTAACTCAACAGGGCTTTTCCGTAATGCTATAAAACAATTTGTAAACACTAGAAGCGATAAATTAGTAATTGACCTAAGGGGTAACCCAGGCGGATATTTAAGCGCTTCAGTTGATATGGCAAGCTGGTTTTTGCCAGGAGGTCAAACAGTAGTGATTGAAGACCGCGGTCAAGGAGAAGAACAAAAGAGCTTTAGAAGTAAGGGTTATAATTTATTTAATGAAAACCTTAAATTGGTGATTTTAATTGACGATGGTTCAGCTTCTGCTTCCGAAATATTAGCTGGCGCGTTGCAAGATTATAAAAAAGCTAAATTAGTTGGTGAACAAAGCTTTGGTAAAGGTTCCGTTCAAGAAGTTATACCGATGAGTCAAGGTTCTGTAATAAAAATCACTATTGCAAAATGGTTAACACCCAACGGCGTATCTATTTCAGAGAAAGGTTTGACTCCAGATTACGTTGTGCCCCTAACAGCAGAAGACAAAAAGAATAAGAAAGACCCTCAAATGGATAAAGCGGTAGAATTACTAAAAAATTGGCCTCAATAATAATATGAAAGTTATATTTTTACAGGATGTGCCTAGAGTAGGCAGAAAACATGATATCAAAGAAGTAAATGATGGCTATGCTATGAATTTTTTACTTCCTAGAAAATTAGCAACCATGGCAACACCAAAAGCTGTGGCTGAACTTGAACTTCGTAAAAAAGAGATTGTGGTTGAAAGGGAAGTGCAAGAAAACCTACTACTTAAATATTTAGAAGAATTAAAAGGCAAAGTAATTACCATAAAATCAAAAGCGGATGAAAAGGGACATTTATTTTCTGGCATTCACAAAAAAGAAATTGCAGAAGTTATGAAAACAGAACATCGCGCAGATATTGGTGAAGAATTTATAATTTTAGAAAAACCAATCAAAGAAATAGGGGAGTTTGAAATTCCAATTCAAGTAAAAAATAAAAAATCTTCGTTTAAGTTGGTGGTAGAGAGAATATAAAAAGCCCCTTGTGGGGGCTTTTTAGTTTAGACAACGTTTACTACTTTTTTGACTGCAGTTTTTCCATTGAAGGAAGTTTTACGTTTAGAATCAAATTTTACAGTGCCAGATTTTAGAGCAAATAGGGTATGGTCTTTACCTATGCCTACATTTGTGCCAGCCATAATAGTTGTGCCACGTTGACGGACGATAATAGAGCCAGGAGTAGCCTTTTGGCCATCAGCAAGCTTAGTACCTAGGTACTTTGGGTTTGAATCTCTTAAGTTTTTGGCGGTACCGCCGGCTTTTCTATGTGCCATATGATTGTTTTAATGTTAAAATTAAGTAATAAGAGTATAGCTTATTCTATGGATAAAATCAAGCAAACAATAACCACTAGCATTGAAAGCGACAAAGGAAAGGATATATTGACCGTTATCATCATAATTTTGGTCGGTTTGAGCTCTTTTGGGCTAGGTAGGCTATCTAAAAGCAACACATCTTCAGGTATCAAAATAGAATATGGCGAAGAGTTAAACAACCAAGGAGCGAATGTTATATCTACCGTCTCTGAAGCAAAAACCGCTAGTGGAAGCTATTTTGCCTCAAATAGAGGAAGTAAATACTATCCAATAAGCTGTTCAGCAGGCAAAGATATTAAAATGGAAAATAGAATATATTTTAATACCAAAGAAGAAGCCGAAGGCGCAGGCTACGCTCTTTCTAGTTCTTGTAAATAAATTAAATTTTAGAGTTAAATAAAAAATGCGCTGTTGTAGAATAAAGTATATAGGGAAGGGCTTTTCTAGCCTTATTTATATTATATACCCGTGTCGCACAATATATCTTTTGGTATGTATATATAGATGTTATATACATACCAATAAGATATAGATGTTATATACATACCAATAAGATTGCGTAGATTGTGCGACACCTGTTCAGTTATCGCACAATCTCCTTGAGATGTGATAATATTAAAATGAGTTATAAATTAAAAACTTTAATAAAAATACTATGAAAAAGGTTATTCTCGTTTTATCGTTAAGTTTGTTATTTGTCCCCTATTTAGCGTTTGGAGCAACCCCTTCAATTGAATCTCTACAAAAAGAGATAATTGAGTTAAAAGCTCAAATTAAGATATTAAAAGAAGAGTTAAACTCTTATAAAAACACACCTAAAGCTAAAAAAACTAAATGTTCTTCTGACATAAACATATCATCACGTAAAGATGTCTTAGAATCTTATACAGAACAAACCGAAATAAAGATAACCTTGGATTCTAATTGTGACCTTTACGGAAAGTTAATTCCTTATAGAATTCAAAAAAATAAAAAAGTTATATATCGCGGAGAGCTAGGCATGGAGGATATCACAGAAGACGACAACAAATGGAAATCTGTTATTAAATTACCAACAAACATAGGAGCTAATGGACTTTACACATATACTTTTGAATACGACACAACCAGCACAAGTATTGATATTGAAGTACATAGGTCATCAAAAGCTAACAAAGAATATAAAGAAAAGGAAAAAGAACTAGAAAAAAATAAAAAATCAGCTACGTATCTTGATTCCGATAATAGTTGTAACAGTAGTGGTAGTGCAGCGTGCCCCTAATTAACTCTTACAGCCCCCAGTTAGGTGCTGTATCAAATACTTCAGGTGAAGCATTATCAAACTCAGTGGAGTTTCCATCACGAATTCTTCGCATATTCTGTAAAAAGCCTTCCCAGAAGATATCTATCCAAACATCATTCCAAAGATACTCAAATGGCGCTTTTAAGTAATCAACCCAGATATTTCTGCTAGTATCACCCACATATTCTATATTGTCTTGACCAGTTGGAGACTCCACAACACTTCGGATGCTTATTTGAAAATAACTAAGCACTAAAATAATAAGCAACTTGATTAGTCCGAAGAATCCGCCTTGTCTGTTTTTTAATCCCTTAATCATATACATATTTTACCATATTTAATTATATGGGGGCAAATAATACATCGGGTCTAGGTAGGCATTAGTAGGCGCCAGAGGTTGGGTTAAAGTTTTACCTGGGCAAGATTTACTAGGCAAAGTCTGCACCGCAGCTGCACTAGAAACATAAACTGAAACGTGTAAATGTGGTCCAGTAGTATGACCGGTATTGCCACTATAAGCCACCACATCCCCTCTTTTAACTTTTTGTCCCTTATAAGCTTTTATGAGTGACAGGTGGCCATAAGTGCTAGAAAGCCCATTGTTATATTCAATAAAAACCCATTTTCCAAAAGAAGCTCCGGCGCATGTAACATCTGTATCCCCTATTCCAAGCACTTTACCATCTGCCATGGCTTTTACAGGCGTACCCACTGAAGCTCTAAAATCTGTGCCACTATGTGAGCCAGAAGCATATAATCGCGTAGCATCCACTGTGCGACCGAAAAGTTGAGTTACATAAACATAGTCAAGTGGCCAACTCAAAACTCCTGCAGATGGTAATTTAGAAGGGTCTAAAATAAATTTAAGTTGAGACTCATAGTCCTGTAATTCTTTTTCTATAGCAACTTTTTTTGCCAGCTGGTCTTGTAAAAGTTTTTGGTATGCAGATTCACTGTTTTTAGTTTGAGATAATAATTTATTTTTTGCAGCAACATTTTGCTCCACTATTTTTTTCTGGTCTGCTAAGTCAGATTTCAACTTTAAAAGTTCGTTTCTAGCTATGGTTGTTTCATCCTTAATATCTTCCAAATCACTTTTTACTTTTCGTAACTCAATAGTATGCTCTCGCACTTTTTCACGAATAGTAAACATATTATCTATGTCATTCCAAGCTTCCGTAAAATTACTTTCAGATAATATCACTTCCAACTCACCACTTTGCTCAAACTCATTTATCTTACGAAAGCCCGCAGCTATGGCATCAGTATTATTTAAAATAGATTCTTGCTTGGTGCCTATTTGAGAGCTCAAGCCAGTGATTTTAAAGTTAGTAGTATCAATTTTATCTTCTAATACGGAAATATTGGCATTTAACTTCTTGCGAGTAATGTCTAATTCTTTTAAAGAAACACTTAAAGAGCTTTTTTGTTGTCCAAGTTCATTTAATTCTAATTGGTAAGCTTTTATTTCTTGCTCCAATCTTTCAATATCAGCATTTTTTTGGTCTATTTTATCTTTTAGTTCTTGGGCTGTTTGCGCGTTTAAAAAAAGCAACGGAAAAATAAATATTAAGCTTAAAAATATAAGCTTAAATTGCTTTTTGTAGGCGAGATAAGGTTTCATTTTTACCTATTACAGAAGCTATAATAAAAGGGTCAGGGGATTTATCTTTACCTGAAAGAGCAAAACGCACAGGGTGCAACAGCTCTCCCCTACTTTCTAAATTGTCCGCCAAAAGCATCAAGGAATTTTTTATTTCTTCCGCAGTAAAATTATTCTCATCTAAATCTGCAAGGGCTTTCATTGCTATTTCTAAATTGCTTTTAATTTTTTCTGGAGGCGTGTTTTTAAAAATTAATTTGCTTTTATCATATTCTGGCACCTTAAAGAAGAAGTCTAGCTCCCCTGCTTCCATCATTTTTGAGACATCGCTCCATTTTGATATACGCTCAAAGATAACAGGAATAATTTTCTCATTTTGATATTCTTTTGGCAGTAATGAAAAAATCTGTTTCTGTATTTCGGCGCTAGATAACTTTTTCATATGTTCTCTATTCATCCAATCTAATTTTTCCAAATTCATTTGCGCGCCTGAAATTTGGATACGACTTATATCAAAAGCCTCAATCAATTCTTCCCGAGTAAATATCTCTTTTTCACCTCCTAGATTCCAGC
>JAIOPY010000050.1 GCA_021413625.1 Candidatus Nomurabacteria bacterium
GAAGAGATTTTAAAGACTTTTGACCTTTTTGTTGTAGTATCCTATGGAAAAATAATTCCTAAAGAAATTCTAGACTTGCCAAGATTAGGAACAATTAATATTCACCCATCTTTACTGCCTCTTTATCGCGGTCCTTCCCCTATTGTCACGCCAATATTAAATGGAGACACAGAGACAGGGGTTACTATAATCAAAATTGATGAAGAAATGGACCACGGACCAATATTGGCGCAGGAGAAAATAAATCTCTCTGGAGATGAATTTATATGGGATTTAGAAAAATCTCTTGCTGAACTGGGTGGAAAGTTATTAGTAGAAACTATTCCAAAATTTATTGCCGGTCAAGTCCAACTGAAAGAACAAGACCATAATAAAGCCACTTACGTTAAAAAAATAAAGAAAGAAGACGGATTGATAGATTTAGAAGACGATGCTGTAAAAAATTACAATAAATTCCGTGCCTACGCCTCCTGGCCTAGGACTTTCTTTTTCAAGAATGGTAAAAGAATCATAATCACCAAAGCTAGCTTAGAAAACAATCAATTCATAATAGAAAAAGTTTTACCAGAGGGTAAAAAAGAAATTACTTGGACAGAGTTCAATAAAAATTAGTATTTTGAGGTAAAAGGGTTTCTTTTAGAAAGTCCTTTCATCATTTTCTTCACGCTAGCTGCACCTCGTTTGAAAAGTGTTTGCTGGCGGTCTTTGTTTTTATTAATTTCTTGATACAAGCTATCTTTTACTGCATCTATTGCTTGATATAAGTCCTCTTTATCTGCGCTGGAATAAAATTCTTTACCATTTATTTTAATTAAACAATCAGCATGAAAGACCTCACCCTGCTTATGGTGGTTGGTAGTTTTACTCACTTCAAAATTTACCATCACTTCCCCACCTCCCATACCAGAAAGTAATTTCTCCAAATTAGTAACTCTTTTAGTTACATAATCATGGATGGCTTCTGTTAAGTCTAAGTTTGTTCCTTTTAGATTTATATTCATATAGTTATTATATCACAACAATAATATCTTCTGCATTAACTTATCCGCAGGTAGAAGTTTTCCGGTTAAAGGAACATAAAATTTTCCTTTAACCCTGCTTTTATCAGCTGAAATAGGAATTCCACTTGCTTGTAATAATTCATGGTCATTATAATTATCTCCTATTGCCATGATATTTTCTTTTTTTAACCTAAAAATTTTCATAACCTGTCGCAAACCAACTGCTTTGTTTTGTTTATTTTTTACTAAAACATCATAGGCTTCCCCGTTCCAGTGAGTGCAGAGATTTTTGTATTCTCCTACTATTTTTTCAATATTTTTATCTTTCTTTTTGCAATGTATTGTTACAATAAATTCCTTCGGCTCAAAACCTTTAATATTTTTATTTGTTACTTTTTTTAACTGTAAAAATACTTTTTGGAGATTTGTAAAACTATTAACATGCTGATAAACATCACCTTTATACCAAGTAGCGCTACCACATTCATAAGAAAGACTAACGAAAGGCAAAATCTCTCTAAACATTTCTTGTAGCATGCAAAGGCTCCTGCCAGAACTTATGTTTATTAAAAATCCTTTTGTGTGTAATGTTTTTATTTGTTCTATTTGTCTGGGTGCAATTATTTTTGTTTCTAAGGTAGTAATATTGCCTAGTTGTTTTATTTTAGTGCCTCGTGGAACCAGCACCCCATCTACATCAAAAACAATCATTTTTATTTTTTTAAGTTCTTTTTTAGAAAGTTGGTTAAGAGATTTCATTTATTCTTTGGGTGCTTCTTAGCATAAGTTTTCAATAACCCTGAAGAACTCCTAATTTTACCTCCATGCCCAACATTAAAAACCATTTTTATACCAAGTTCTCTGCAAACCTCATATTCTGGCACTGGCACGTTTTCTTTTCTGTCACCACCATTGGCAAATATATGTGGTTTTATTTTTCTTAGCTCTTTACATACTGTAATGTCCGCTGTGCCAGGCTTATGGGAAGTTAAAACTACCCTATCTACAACTGTAAATGACTCAATAATTTCTTTGCGGTCTTTATCAGGCATAAACGCATAGCCCTTTTTAAAGCGAAGCCAATTATCGTTGTTTAACACAACCACCAATTCATCGCCCAGCTTTTTAGCTTCCTTAAACATACGCACATGCCCTATATGCACAGGGTCAAAACCGCCACTAACCATAACCACTTTCTTCTTTTTAGCTTTTTTTATCACTTTTAAAGTATAGCAGTAAAAGTCTGTGTTGCAATATTGCATAGAAGTGATATAAAAGAAGTGATAGGTACCACCGTCCAGTGGGAGACACGTGCAATGGCACACAAGCAAGAAAAACGTAAAGCGCGACGCAAGGCAAGCAAGGCAAACTGGCGCAAGAAGTTCATCGCCAGTAAGACAGTCCGGAAGAAGTAACACGCCAAGTTTCATGACCAGCACCCACACTGGTCGCTAAGAATTCAGACTTCCAGCTCTGAATTCGTTCACGAGGGTTTCAGGATTGCTCCACGTCCTGAACCCTCGTCTTTTTTTATATTATTTAAGAATTATTTTCAGGCGAACGAGTAAAAAATTTCCTAAGCCAAGCTTCTAACATAAATGCTATCAATAAGAACAAAAGTACCAAGCCAATTCCTGCATAAATATTTTTAAAAACTTCTGAAAGATAGGTAAAACCAAGCCCTAACAAAAAGCCTATGGGTATAAGAGCCGCTAGCCATGTCAGAGCTGCTATCGCGTCGTAAGGAGCAAACTTTTTAAAAGATAGGTCAGTTTTATCTGAATATAAAACAATTATAACTCTGGTCCCTACTAAAAATTTAGCAATAATTAGAGCCCACAGGTGGTTACCGCTACTTATGCGACGAAGTGAGTCAACAATAAGTGATACAGTTTTATGTGCATACCTATGTGAAATTATGTTATGAAAAAATGTAGTTCGTGCAATTAAAAATAAAAAAACGTCAGAACAAAAAGTCCCAAGAAAGCTAAAGGACACTAATGCAACAGGTGACAAAATTCCTTGAGCAGATAAAAACCCTAAAGCAATTAATAAAAAATCACCACCCAAAGCTGCCCCAAAAAAAATAAATAAGTATTGAAATGCAGGGTAATTTACAATAAGCTCCCGCAACCATAAAGTAGCTTCAACCATGCTTATATTATACCAGTTTTTCGAGCTTTTCATATATAAATATTAGTATATAATCAAGCAATGTCTTTGCCTGTAAAAATTGTTATTGTTGGTAATGGTTTCGGCGGTATTTATGCATTAAAAAAAATGCATAAGCTTTTTTGTGGTAATAGTAATGTAAAAATTTCACTGATAGGAGAAAAAAATTATTTTCTGTTTACTCCCCTTTTACATGAAGTGGCAACTGGTAGCATTAACCCAGAAAACATTATAGAGCCGATTCGTAAAATTTTAGGATGTTGTCTTGAAAAATTTTATTTAGGTAAAGCTGAAAATATAAATACTACAGAGCGTACAGTAACAGTTGGTAATGAAAAATTACATTATGACTATTTAATACTTGCTCCAGGAGCAGAAACAAATTTCTATAATATATCTGGCGCTGAAGAATATTCTTTACCCTTAAAAACACTAGAAGATGCTATAAAAATAAAAAATCGCTGTATTTTACAAATAGAAAATGGCTCCCACATTCAAGATAGACTAGAAAGGCAAAAAAAGCTTGCCTTCGTTGTCGTTGGAGGTGGAGCAACGGGTGTGGAGCTCGCAGCAGAGCTGGCTGAGTTTGTAAAAGAAACATTTGCGCGCTTCTATTCCAAAGAAGTTATTGATGACATTTCTATTACTCTTATTCAAAAAGACCCAGAGCTCTTGCCACAATTTCATAAAAAAATACGGGAAAAAAGCTTAAAAGTTTTACACAAAAAAGGAATCATCGTATTGTTAAATGAAGAAGTTCAGAAAGTTAGCACAAAACAGATATTTCTAAGTAATGGTAAAAGTATTGATACAGAAACAGTTGTCTGGGTAGCGGGCATCAAGCCAGCAAACATGGTATTTGATAGAGAAATTGAAAAAGCATCCAATGGCAAGCTAGTAATCAACGAATACCTACAATTAGAGAACCATAAAGAAATATATGCTCTCGGTGATGCCACTTTGATTAGAACAAAAGGTGAAAATATAAACCTGCCAGCACTCGCTCAAGTTACCACTAAACAAGCAAATACTGTCGTCCAGAATATTAAACGTTCAATGGAGGAAAAGAGTCTGAAACCTTTTGTATATCATAGCTCGGGTAGCTTGATATCCCTTGGTAATTGGATGGCCCTTGGTGAAGTATCAAACTTCGTATTTGGTGGTCGCATTACTTGGTGGGTTTGGAGAACAGTTTATCTTTTTAAACTCATATCTTGGGAAAAGAAACTTCAAGTAGCTATTGATTGGACTATAAACATCTTTTTACCAAGAGACATCTCTCAATTTTAATAAAAAATAAGTTATAATAGCTAAATGGGTAAAAAACTAATTTATTTTGTCCGCCATGGTGAAAGTGAACTTAATGCCAAAGGCATCAGACAAGGCTCTGAGGGTAAATTAACTGAAAAAGGTAGAAATCAGGCACTTCAAACTGCAAAAAAATTTCCAAAAGAAAAAGGCAAACCACAAATTATAATCTCCAGCCCTTACGAACGCACCAGAGAAACAACGGATATAATCGCCAAAGAACTCAATATGAAAAATATTGAGTATTCCGACCTTTTAATGGAACGCAAAAATCCGTCTGAAATTATAGGTAAGTGGAAAGAAGATTTACAGGTTAAACTAATAGTTGACCAAATAGATAAAAGTTTCCATGATGACAATTTACGCTATTCCGATGAAGAAAACTTTACAGATTTAAAAAACAGAACAAAAAAACTTCTAACTTTCATAAAATCTAGAAAAGAAAAAAGAATGATAATGGTTACTCATGCCATTTTCCTAAAAATGATCGTCTCTTATATTTTAAAAGGCGAAGAACTGACTTCTTATGAATATAACAAGTTGAGTTTTTTCAATGACATAAACAACGCAGGGATTACAATAATCCAATACATTCCCCACTGGTTCAAAAAAGAGGAATGGAAACTTCTGGTGTGGAACGATGAAATATTATAGAGATTTACTTTAAGGTGAAAGAAGCTTTAACTGTCACCATAATAGTTTTAGCAATTTTTGAAGTATCATAAGTTCCGAAATCAGAAACATTTAAAGCATTTTCAGATAAAACTTGCACTACTCCAGAAGCTGCAGATTTTAGTTTACCTACTTGTTTACCTGTTGATTCAGCAAGCATAGAAGCCCTAGCTTTAGCGTCTTGCATGGCAAGCGCAAGGAGTGCTACCCGCTCTTCTGGAAGCTTGGAATAAGTGTATTCCAAAGATTGAGTGGAGAAAATAACTCCTTTATCAATTAGAGGTTGAATATTTTTAGTAACATTAGTAACACCATCTACATTATCAGAATTTACTTCAATGGTTTGTCTTAAAATATAAAGTTTATCCGCAACATTAACATACTGACTTTGACTCCAATCCTGGTCCATAAATACTGGAGAGATGACAATTTCTTCAGGAGTAATGCCACTTTGATTCATAAAATCTTTCACACTTGTAAGGTCAGTAGCTAAAGCAGCATAACCAGTTTTAAGCGTAGGAAGTTTAGTAGTTCTGGAAATAGAACCAACCCATTTTACTTTATCAGACATAACTTCTTTTGTAGCACTACCAGTTACAGATAAAGCATTATCAAAAGAACGAGATTGATAAAACACATAAGAACAAACAGATGCCGCTAGAACAAGACATAGTCCGAGAACTAGTTTTGTATCAAGCCAAGTTAAGAGTTTACTTTTTTCCATGCCTTTATTGTATCACAATCTTACAACCTAGCAATCACAACATTGAACTCTTTTAAGAATTAACAAATTCTTAAATCATTATGGTGGACCCGAGGAGATTCGAACTCCTGACCTCCTCTTTGCAAAAGAGGCGCTCTACCAACTAAGCTACGGGCCCAAATAAGGTCAAAACTATTCTAGCTTATTTTGCCAATAATGCAAATTATACGGTTGTTTTTTCGCCCATTTCTGTTAATATGATAAAAGTTCTTTATAAATTTTATACATTCCGGGGTAGCTCAGCGGTAGAGCGGTCGCCTGTGTCGGTTGTTCGTGGTATAATCTACTTGTGTATACCAAAAAGAAAAGAGTAGAGAAACGAACATATGCCGACCGTAGAGAATATATGATCATGGCTGTCAGCAAACGAAGAAAGAAACTTCGCGAAATGGCCAGAGAATATAAAGGCGGTAAGTGTATTATATGTGGCTATAAAAGATGCCAGAGGGCTTTAAGCTTTCATCATCTCAATCCAAAAGAAAAAGATTTTGATCTTTCTTCTAGAGGTTTGACAAGGTCTTGGGAACGCATTAAAAAAGAAATAGATAAATGTGTTCTCTTGTGCGCTAATTGTCATATGGAAATACATGATGGTATCACGCAGCTTCCTACTGAAAAGTAGGTTGAAAAACGAAGTGAATTCGGGGAAATCCTAATAGGACAATCCCGAGCCAAGCCCCGACATAAGGTCGGGGAAGGTGTAGAGACTATCCATTTTTGGAGTAGTTCCGATTAAAAAAATCGGCACGAAGCGCTTCGCTCCTAAATCTTTATTAAAAAGACATGGAGATGATATAGTCCATACTTCTAGTAATAGAAGATAAAATGTAAGCGATTGGTCGTAGGTTCGATCCCTACCCCCGGAGCATCAATAGGAACACATGTGATTAGATGGTATAATAGACCGATGTCTTTATTCTGGCACCAAACGGGAACATATTTGTCTAAAAGTTATATCTGTGGACATTGCGGTAATTCACTAGCATCTAATGTTGGGTATTATAAAACATCAAGTCCCGATGGTAGTGGCTCAGCCAGGGAATATATTTATATATGTCATCATTGTTACGCACCAACATACTTCACTGGAGCAGGACAGCAAACCCCGGGACCTCGTCCTGGTGAGGACGTAGAAGGAATTGGTGATGCAGGAGTCAAATCTCTCTATAAGGAGGCAAGAGACGCATATTCGAAAAGTGCTTTTACTGCCTCTATTCTTTGCTGTCGTAAGTTACTAATGCACGTGGCTGTTTCTAAAGGAGCACCGTCTGGAGGAACTTTTATTTCTTACGTTGAATATTTATCATCTAATAATTATGTTCCACCAGGGGCAAAAGAATGGGTTGACCATATAAGGGAAAAAGGAAATGAAGCAAATCATGAAATTAAAATTATGACAAAAGAAGAAGCTGACGACTTGCTTTCATTTTCATCAATGCTTTTGAAGTTGGTTTACGAGTTTCCAAGCAAGATGCAAGGTAAAACAACTCCAACAAAAAAAGTTTAATTATTGCAATATGTCTAATAATGATTTAGCGGCAGATAAGGAAACTAACAATAGCACCGGAATAAACTTCTCTGACAAGGCCTCATTTGTTCTTGGCTTTGCAGCTTTACTAATAGCTTTTTATCCTTACAAAGAATCAGCTCAAACTATTATAGTTAGAGTATTTAATTGGGATATATCCCTGTACACAGCTGCTGGACTTTTT
>JAIOPY010000062.1 GCA_021413625.1 Candidatus Nomurabacteria bacterium
ATATAAAGACAGAATCCCAAGGAATCGGTCGTTCGCGCCGAGTAGTTATAAAATATATCGGGGGTATCTAGTTTAGTTTTAATTCCCACAAGATAGAATCTTTTTTGTTTACAAAAAATAAATATTGTTCGTTTTCATCTAATCCTAATTTTATTCCATCTACTTCTTCTCCCCCATCTACAAGAGACGGGTCTATAAGCATTTCAGTGTTGCCATTAGTGGTATCAATTTTCCATATTTGGTCGGAAAAAGAGACTTCGCCTTTATACCAAGCATCTGGATATACTGCTGTGCTAATTGATTTTGGCACCGCACAATAAACTATTATGCTTAGCTTATTCCAGACACATTTTTCTGACAGGGTTCTTACTCCTAGAGAAGTTGATATTTTAGTAGCTATGTCATAAGTACTAAGTTGTAAATTATTATTACTAAATACAACTAATTTAGCGTTTGGACTTGCAAGAGTTGTAAGTCCAGCAATATCCCCTAAAACTTTCACCAATTTTTTAACTACAGGGTCAATCATATACATATAACCTAAAACAGTGCCAGAGGGTTTGGTGGTGAGAGTTATCATTTTACTATTTGGCCAAAGAGACAACCATTCTGTGAATGGGGAATCAAATATTTGATTTTTTTTATTGTCTGCAAGAGTTAAGCTTGTTCCTACTCCACTTTCCCCAATATTTAGTAAATAAAATGCCTTTAAGCCATCCGGAGCTATACTCATATCTGTAATATTTTGTGGTAAAAATGAACCTTTTATTTCATTTTCTCCACTTGTGTCTGCTCCTAGAACCTCTTTTGGAATATTACCTAAAAAGGTTTCTATGGTTACATTATCTGTGTTTAAGTAGCGCATAATTACAGACTCTGCCTTGCTCCCAAAATAAGCTTCATAAACGTTTGGTATTGTGGTGTTTGAAAACTTTCTTTCGTCTAGAGTGTCTGCAAAAGTTTGATATACATTTCCAGTTGTTTTAGCTACATATCGTAGGTGTTACTTCTGGTATTTCTTTGAATCTTTCCTTTCTAAAGATTCCATAGCCTGCTGTTGCCATACTGGAAACTTTTCTCAAATTGGATGTTGCCACTACTTCATTTTCGGGCTCCCCTTCATTATTTACAGGTCCCTCTGTTGGCTCCTCGTTAGTTGGCTGTGCTGGCTTACTACTTCCAAAAGGATTAAACTTTGAAAGAAAATTTGTTTCTTCGTTTACCCTTGGCGTAGTGACACTCTGGAAAAAGTAGAAATAAGAAAAAACAGATATTATTATAAAAAGTGTTATTAAAATAATTAAATTTCTTTTTGTCATAAATTAAAATCCACAAGAGCTATTAAAACCCCATTGATTCCAGTTGCGCCTTGATTGTAAGTTTGCAGCAAATTTTATATTTTCTTCTGGCTTAGTAATGAAGTTTACACAATTTTGATATTTAGCTCTATCTACAACCCTAGCCGCATACTTTATACATACTCCAGATTTTCTTTCTAAGCATCCGCCTAGAGTACTATCATTTGAACTAGTGCCAACCTTACCCGGTGGGTTTGGGTCAACTTGAAAAATACCTTTACATATCTGTCCATCTCCTATGGCGTCAGCGTGCGCAATTATATTAACTTGGAAAAGTCCAAACGAAAAAGGGTTACCATCAGAACCTTTATCAACTCCACTGGCAGCATTTGCAACACCCCTACTCTCTCCATTACATATAGAAGATGCTTGAGAGGCTCTTCCTGGGAACGCAGTTTCTAAACTAGATGCACTACATACACCACTTGTTATCGGCTGACAATTACCTTGACCTAAACGACCTTTTATTTCTTCATCTACATCCACTTGAACGGTTACATCTTTAATATTAAATTCACTTTTCAACAAGTCTGGATTTATAGTATAAAGAAGTGCATAAGCGCCTAGCGCTATTAAAAGGCCAATCAGTGCTCCCGTTATTCTGTCCTTGCCAGCTTCTTTACTGTGAATAAGTTCACTAGTCATATATTCAATACCACCGATAACTATCATCACTACTGCTAACACTGCAGACACTCCAATAACTATTTTTATCATTGTGTTTAGGTAGTTACTTAGAGCAGTTGGACTAGTTGGATTAAAGCCTTTTTCTAGTTCATCAGACAGAGGAGCTAGAAGAATATAGTTTGGGTTAGCCACACATTTTCTATTTAAATCCAGAATTTGTCCTGCAGGACAAGTGCTTAGTGAAGTAGAAGGTAAGGGCGAAAGAGTTTGTGCTCTGGTTGTACTGGTCCACAAACCTATTAGTATTATTATAAAAATGTATATAAATTTTTTCATATTTAGAAATTTAATTCTATTTCTTTGCTAATTGTTTGGAAAATTTTACTATTATTTTCAATATCTAGTCTTAATTTTGAAGTTCCAGAGGTCCCCTCTTCCACTTTAAGAGGTATAAAGTTTTTTACAAAACTTTGCAGGGTTACTGGGTTATCATTTATAGACCAATTAAAAGCAAATTCAGGCCTTCGTATGTCTTTAGGTGATATAAAATAAGGCGCAGCTACTATGCTTTCGCCATTTTTAACTGTATAGCCGTTAGTGATTGCCGTCTCCCAAGCTACGCCAGTGTCTGGAGATTTTATATAAAAAATTAATTCTGGTTCTATATTTGATATATCAATATTCGCGTTTGAGGAATATTGCTGGTTAACCGTCAAAGCTGTTACGTCTATGTTGTTAGAATTTTCTAAGTAATCATTTATGTAAGTAAAAAAGTTTTTACCATAACCGGAGCTTTCTGTTTCATTACTGTAATCTTTTTTCCAATTATAAGTCATGGTTTTAGGGTCAACCATTGTGCCACCAACTTTTATTTCAGGCATGGCAACCACTTTTATTTCACTATCTCGTGTCGGTAGCGCTTTACCTTTGTAAAAAGGTGGAACATAAGAATCATTAGCTTGCCAAAGTAGTACGGTTACAGTTGGTTTTATTAAAATATTTTTTGTAATGTTGCCTTCCGCTAAAGCAATTATTGCAGCAACATTAGTTTCAGAACCTGCGGCACCGGCAGTTGTTAATAATGATTTTTTCCCAACACCAGAACTGGTGTTTTTACCATTTACATACCAAGTTATTAGAACACTATCTAAATTAGTAGCAAAGCTAGATAATCTTATCTCTATACTTTCACCTGGAGTGTAATTTGCTGGAATAATATCCGCCTCTATATCACTAGAAGATACAGCCGATACTAGGTTTGGCCATGAAAAAACTATTATAGATAATACTAAAACATCAATTAATAAAGTTTTTAGATGCCTAAAAGACATGACTTGATTATATCAATAAACAGTTAGTATAAACAAGCTATTTCACACCCATTTCAGCCTCTTCCAGCTCCATTTTAGCCTTTTTAATAGATAGTATTTGAGATGGGTCAGAGGTAATAATCTGGTCCTCGGTATAGGAGGCAATAACTTTTATAGCCACATGTTTTAAACCAGCAAAGAATATACCTTCCCCTACTTCAGATTCCAGCAATAAATATTTTTCTTCATCGGTTAGGTTAAAGCTCTGTTGCAAGATATCAATAGTAGCTGGAGATTGCTTAAGAAGTAATTGGATAGAAGAGTTGGTTATAATTGGCACTCCATAAGGGGATTTCATAAAGTCAGCAGCGTCTTGGGTTATGGTAGCAAGACCTAAATAATATTTTCTACCTCTTTTTGCCATGGAGTATAAGAACGAAGCAGTATCTTCAGATTTCATCATCCACCAAGCCTCATCTACCACTAACAGACGTTTCTTTAGATTTTTTCTTATAGTGGTCCAAATGTAGTGCATAACCACATACATGGCAATTGGTTTTAATTCATCTTCCATATCACGCACGGAGAATACGATAAATTTTTTATCAATATCTACGTTGGATGGTCTATTCAAGAAAGTTTTCCAAGAACCTTTGGTGTATTTTGCCAATCTTTGAACAACAGAATCACTACCATCCATACCCGCTAAGACCATTTCAAAGTCTGAAAGGAGTGGAGGTTCAATATTTGAAAAATCAGAGTTAGGAGTTATGTCTTTAATAGCATAAGTTTCAGAAATTGCGCGGTCAATCATGGAATCTTCTTCTGGAGTTAAACCTCCTAACATTAACCTAAACAATCCAACCAAGTTAATTATATTTGAACGCAAAACATCTTCAGCGGTTTCGTCATCTCTAGGTATTGGTAGGTCAAAAGGGTTAATATGATGGTCGGAAGAAAGAGAGATGCTAAAGTA
>JAIOPY010000073.1 GCA_021413625.1 Candidatus Nomurabacteria bacterium
AGTCGTAGCTAAAATGAATATCACGAGCTTTGGTGGCTCTTCTAGTGTTATTAAAAGCTCGCCCCAAGCATCTTTGGAAAGCATGTTCACCTCGTCAAGTATGAAAACTTTATATTTGGAATCAAAAGGTAGCACCCTCACCCCATCCCGAAGTTCTTTTATGTCATCAATACCTCTATTTGAAGCCGCATCTATTTCATATAAGTCATTTACCGAAATGCCTATTTCTTTAGCAAAAATTCTAGCTACAGAAGTCTTACCTGTACCTCTAGAGCCCACAAAAAGGTATGCGTGAGACACCTTATTGCTTTCAATAGAAGACTCTAAAACATCCACTATGTGGTCTTGCCCTAGAACCTGCGCAAAGGTTGCAGGTCTGTATTTTCTATATAAAGCCAAATCGTGCATTTGATTAGTATACTAGATTTCTAAAATTTTTGGAACAATATTTTTTGCAAGGGTTTTACGAGTGTTCTAAAAATATTTTAGTTATTTTTTCCACTTCTGTAGCATTTTCTGCTTCCATAAGCTTCATTCGCAACTCTTTAGCGCCATCAAAGCCATTCACATACGCCTTGTAATGCTTTTTCATGATTGCAAAATTTTTATGCTGAACTAACTCTTTTTCAAAAAGCTTGGTGTGTTCCACCATGACTTCCAATTTTTCCGAAATGGATGGAACAACCATTTCGCCCCGAGTATTCCCGAGGGGTTCACGCCCTTCGCTTTGCTCAGGACGCTTTTGTTTTGAAAACAAAAACGGATTACCAAATATCGCACGTCCAAGCATCACCCCATCACAGCCAGTTTCTTTTACTTTTTGCATACCATCTTCTAAATCTACAACGTCACCATTGCCGAAAATCAAAGTATCGGGCGCTATAGCATCACGAATTTCTACAATTCTTTTCATTAAATCCCAATGCGCTGGCACATCTGACATTTCTTTACGTGTTCGTAAGTGCACAGTAAGCACAGCTATGTCTTGTTCTAAAAGCCCACGTATCCACGTTTCAATTTCGTTTTTATTGTAACCAATACGAGTTTTCACTGACACTGGCAGTCCAGACTCTTTAGCTGCACGGATAACTTCAAAAGAAAGTTCGGGATTTTTTATCATTCCCGAACCAGCGCATTGTTTTTCAACCGATTTATCTGGGCAACCCATATTTATATCCACACCATCAAAACCAAGCTCTTTACATAAGTTTGATGCTATTTTTATATTCTCGGGCTTGCCACCAAATATTTGCGCCACTATTGGATGTTCGTTTTCACTATACTTTAAATCTATTAATAGTTTTTCCCGCGCTACAGGGTGCGCCAAGCCGTCAGCGGAAACAAACTCGGTCCAAAAAACATCTGGCTTGCCATATTTAGCTATTATTTGTCTAAAAACGCAGTCGGTCACATCAGCCATAGGCGCTAACACCATAATTGGCTTCTTTAATTTTGCCCAAAACCCTAAATTAATCATTGAACTTGAAATATACTCTATTTCCGAAGCTTAAATCAATATATAGAAGTGAGTTATATTTTTTCTTAAAATCGCTCTGCAGGGGTTCAGTCGCCAAAGCCGCTTGTAAGTTCTCGGCAGTTTTTTCAACTTCAAAATCTTTGTTAAGAATTATTTTCGGCGCATTTGGTGGTAAAGAAATAGAAGCTAGGAATACTTCTAACTTGCCATCATCTTTAGATAAAATAGAAATGGGTTTAAGTTCCATATCTCGCAAGGTTTCCAAGAAAGCCACAATATGATTGAAAATATCAGGTAAAACATAGGAGCCTAAAACTTTTTCATTTTGTGGGCTAAAAAATTTAAAATAAACATCTCCAGAAAAATATGGCGCTATAGAAAAAACATATCCATTTTCATCCATAAAATAACAGGCTCCCTCTTCAGCAGTAGCCCCTAGCTCTAGACTTTCTCCACACCAAGTATAAGCAGGCTCTCGTTCAGAAACAGAAATTTTTAAATTATTAGTATTTTCTATTTTTACAGAAATATCTTTTAAGATTTTAAACTCATCTTCTAATTTATTTTTAATTCCACCCTTAGGATATAGTAAAAAACTTGTTTTTGGGAAAAGCCAAAGATAATTTCCTGAAATAGCTTCTTCTACGACTTTTTTTATCACTTCTGTATCTACCACGATATTGCCTTCTACTTCTATGTCATTAATATTTAGTCTTTCTAGTCTAGACACTAAACCAAGGGCAATAAAAATGACTAAAAGAAAAATAGCCAAGTATAAAACCTTTCTAAAAAGAATTTTCCTTTTTTCTTTCCTCAACTCCGAAAGGTGGGGAGAATTTAGAATATTTTTTCTACTCATCTTATAGAATCTTTACCGCCCATATATTTTCTCAAAACTTCTGGAATTTTTACCGAGCCATCCGCTTGTTGATAGTTTTCAATCAAAGAAACTAGAATCCTAGGAGTAGCTATAGCTGTTTGATTTAAAGAATGGGTGTAGTTCATTTTTCCATTCTCATCTTTATACCTGATACCTAACCTACGAGTTTGAAAATCATGGAAATATGAAGCAGAAGCTATTTCACGATACTTACTTTCTTTTGGAACCCAAAGCTCAATATCATATTTTTTAACCTGACCAAGGCCTAGGTCACCACCACAATTCACAACTCTATGATATGGAATTCCAAGAGACTCAATAAATTCTTCAGTATTAGTGGTTAACTCTTCGTGGAATTTCACAGATGTCTCATGGTTTGCTTCACATAGAATAACTTGTTCTAGTTTATAAAATTCATGGACCCGAATAAGGCCTTTAACATCTTTACCATGACTCCCTGCTTCACGTCTAAAGCAAGGTGAGAAACCAAGATATTTTAAAGGTAAAATATTTTTATCTAAAACCTCACCCGCATGCATACCCATTACTGGCACTTCAGCAGTTCCAGCTAAATATTCTCCATCTTGAGTTTTATACAAATCTTCTTCACCTTGAGGCAAGAAACCAGTGCCGAGGAAATTTTCCTTACGGTCAAGAATTGGTGGCATAACTGGAACAAAACCCTTGTTACCAAAAAATTCTAAAGCATAATTCCAAATAGCAAAAGAAAGTTTTACGCCTTCACCTGTTAAAAAATATCCGCGAAAGCCGTGCACTTTTGTTCCACGTTCAAAATCCACCATTTTCAAAGCGTTCATTATTTCAATATGGTCTTTAGGCTCAAAATCAAAAACTGTTTTTTCACCCCAAACTTTTACTTCTTGATTCTCGGCATCGCTTTTACCTTCTGGCACAGAAATATCTGGAACATTGGGAACTTGTAGCATCAAAACATGCCATTCTTCCATTATTTGTTTTAATTTTTCTTCTTTATTCTTTATTTCTTCTTTTACCCCACGCATCTCTTCAATCAGTTGAATTTTAAGCGCAGAGTCTTGGTCCCGAGCTATATCATTGGAAACTCTATTTACTTCCCCACGCAATGCTTCTATTTCTTTTAAGAATTTTAAGCGTTCATCGTCAAGAGTAATCAGCTTTTCAATATCTAAATCCACGCTCTTTTTTTGAGCCCCAGCAAGCACTATGTCTTTATTTTCCCGAATGAATTTAATATCTAACATGTTTATGATTATATCAACAAGAGAGGAGCAAAGCAAAAAACAATTTTTTACTTTGTCCGAGCGATGTTGATATATGGTAGCCCATATATATGAATATTGATATAATACAAACGAATGCGAAAAAGTATATTTTAGAAAACATTGCACAGGCTGACGAGCCGAGCATAGCAATTTTTTAGCAGAAAAATATGCGTGTTTTATAAAATTTACTTTGAGCAACTATAAACTTTAGATGCAAATAAAAAAGTTGCCAAAAGAGAAGATTCCAAAGGCATTACTTGAAATTCCAGAGCCACCAAAAGATTTATGGATAGTCGGCGAAATGCCAGACGAGAATTTAATTTACTTATGTGTTGTCGGTTCACGTAAAAATACTTCCTATGGCCGTGAAGTATGTGAAAAAATAATTGCAGGACTAAAAGGTTATCCAATAGTTATAGTTTCAGGACTTGCTATGGGTATAGACACAATTGCCCATAAAAAAGCATTGGATGTGGGCCTTAAGACTTTAGTTTTCCCAGGTTCGGGGCTGTCTCCAAATGCAATTTATCCAAAAACAAATGTGGCCTTAATGGCTGAGATAATAAAAAGGGGTGGATGTTTAATTTCTGAATTTGAACCAGAATTCAAAGCTACTCAATGGAGTTTCCCAATGCGTAATCGCTTAATGGCAGGCATATCTCGCGCTACCTTAATAGTAGAGGCAGAAGAAAAGTCGGGCACTCTTATAACAGCTAGGCTGACTACAGAATATAATCGGGATTTATTAGTTGTGCCTGGTTCAATTTTTTCACCAAACTCAAAGGGTATAAATAAATTACTACGGCTTGGCGCAACACCCATAACATCTACAGAAGATGTATTAGAAGCTTTGGGTTTTGAACAAAAAAAGGATAAAGATATACAAGCTAGGCTCTTTCAAGATTTATCTCCTGATGAACAAAGAGTGGTGGAAATACTTCGGGAACCTATGGAGCGAGACGAGCTAATCAAAAGGCTGAAAATGTCCGTACCGAAGGCAAATGCTCTTATTTCTATTCTGGAAATAAAAGGCCTAATAAAAGAAGAAACAGGAGAAATAAAACTAGCCTAAAATTTTTGAAAGTTTGCGTTTAAAATATATTTCGTGTAATACTTGAAATTAGGTTCTAGTTGTTAGTGACTAGTTTCTAGAACCTAGAATCTATGAAATTACTTATTGTTGAATCCCCATCCAAAGCAAAAACCATTGAGAAATATCTTGATGGTGCTTATACCGTGCGCGCTTCGGTGGGACATATTCGCGATTTACCAAAATCAAACAAAACAGCTATAGACATAGAAGCTGGTTTTGTGCCACGTTATGAAATCTCAAAAGGTAAAGAGAAAGTGGTTAACGAACTTCAGCACTTAGCAGAAAAAGCAACATCAGTACTACTCGCTACTGACCCTGACCGTGAGGGAGAAGCCATCGCTTGGCACATTGAAGAAGTTTTGAATAGTGATAAAAAAGTAAAAGCAAAAATTGAACGAGTGGCTTTTCATGAAATTACTAAAGAAGCTGTGGAAGAAGCTCTTAAACATCCACGCAAAATAGATACTGCGCTCCGCAGAGCTCAAGAAGCGCGCAGAATCTTAGACCGCTTAGTGGGTTATGACCTTTCTGGTCTTATTTGGAAAAAAGTAAGATACGGACTTTCTGCGGGAAGAGTGCAATCCCCTGCATTACGCATAATTATGGAACGGGAACGTGAGATACGCGCTTTTGTGCCAGAAAAATATTGGAGAATCTTTGGACTTTTTGAAACTCTAAAAAAAGAAAAAATAACTTTGGAGTGTTCCGAAGAACCAAGGGATGAAAAGTTGGTAAATAAAATAATGGAGTCTGGAAAATCCGGAACATGGAAAATAACTGGAGTTAAAGAATCCGAACAAAAACGTTCTCCACGGGCGCCATTTACTACTTCAACTTTACAACAAACAGCTTCTTCACGGCTGGGATTTTCCCCTTCCCGTACAATGCAAATAGCCCAAAAACTTTATGAAGCAGGTCACATAACATATATGCGAACCGATAGCACCAACCTCTCTCTTGCCGCACAAAACCAAATAATATCTTTCGTAAAAAAAGAATACGGTAACGAATACGCAGAAAGTAGAATTTATAAAACCAAATCTAAAAACGCTCAAGAAGCGCATGAAGCCATCCGTCCTACTCATGTAGAAAAAATTCATGCTGGGACTGAAGAACAAGATAGATTATATAAATTAATTTGGGAACGAGCAGTATCATCCCAAATGACTGATGCCAAGTTGCTAAAAACAAAAGTTACTGCGGTAATTGAAGAAGAAAAAGATTTACCAGAATTTGGAGTAGTTGGTTCACGCTTACTTTTCCCTGGTTGGTTGAAAGTAGATACAGGTGCCCGCGGTGAAGATGTAGAACTACCAAAATGCAGTGTTGGAGAAAAATTAAAATTGCTTGACCTAACTAGTGAAGAAAAATTTACCGAACCGCCAGGTAGATATAGTGAAGCAGGCTTAATTAAAGAATTAGAGGGGCGGGGCATTGGTAGGCCTAGCACCTATGCTTCTATTATGAGAACCATAGAAGAACGTGGTTATGTAAACAAGGAAGGTAAAACCCTATTCCCTACCGATACTGGTGAAGTAGTTTCTGATTTCTTGGAAAAACATTTCGCAAACTATATATCTGATACTTTTACTGCAGAGATGGAAGATGAATTAGATGAAATCTCTCGTGGTGAACGTGAATACGAAAAAACACTAAAAGATTTTTATACTCCTTTCTTAAAAGATGTAAAATCAAAAGATAAACTAGAAAAAGCTACAAACTTAGGTGATGCCCCAGAAAATATTAAATGTCCTAAATGCGGCAGTGCCATGATTATTAAACTATCTCGTGGTGGTAAATTTTATTCTTGTTCAAAATATCCAGATTGTGATGGCGCACTTATGCTAGACGGCACCGAGTTAAAAGGCCCAGAAGAAACTGGAGAGATGTGTCCTGAATGTGGAGACAAAAAAGGTAAATCAGGTGGCGGAAAGTTGGTTGTGCGTTCTAGGCGTGACGGCACTGGCACATTTATTTCTTGTTCTCGTTATCCAAAATGCAAATTCATAAAAAAAGATGAAGCGGAAGAAGCTAAAAAAAGGACAGGCGTGATGTGTCCTAATTGTAAAGTTGGCGATATAACCGAACGTAGGGGCAGGTTTGGAATTTTCTATTCTTGCTCAAACTATCCTGATTGTAAATTTGCAATTAAAGCCAAACCTACAGGCAACATATGTAAAGAGTGTGGCTCTCTAATGATGGAAGGCACAAAAACTATTCCAGAGCGATGTAGTAATAAGGCGTGCAAAATGCACAATCCTCATAAAATACCAAAAATTGAAGCCTAAGTTAATAAGTGCTAGAATTGGTTAATGAAAACTAGTATCAAGGAAATTCTTGATATAGCCGGCGAAATAAAGCCAAAAGAGCGTGAGCTCATAGAGCACGCTTATTCTTTTGCGGAAGACGCCCACAAAGAACAAAAAAGATTAAACGGCGACC
>JAIOPY010000079.1 GCA_021413625.1 Candidatus Nomurabacteria bacterium
CTTCCAATGGGGGAGCCTTGAAACATGCTCAACCGGTAGTGTATAAAAATACTTTGTTTGCTTTAGCGCATAACGGCAATCTTCCAAGTGTTAAAACCCTAGAAGAATTTTTAACTAATAAAAAAGCTCTAAAGAAAGACCGCAGTGACTCAGAGTTAGTTGCAGATGTAATAAATTTTTATTTGGAGCAAAAAGAAACCTTAGAAGAAGCAACTAGAAAAGTGTACCCATTAATTACTGGCGCTTTTTCTATCGTAATGATGGATAAAGAAAACTTAGTGGCCATCCGTGACGCTTATGGAATGCGCCCTCTTTGTTTAGGTTCTTTAGAAAAAGGTTTTGTAGTAGCTTCAGAAACCTGCGCTCTGCAAACTATTGGCGCAAAATTTATCCGAGAAATAAAGCCAGGAGAAATGGTTTTAATAAATAAAAATGGATTAAAAAGTATCCAATTAGCAAAACCAAATCCGAAACATGATGTTTTTGAATATGTTTATTTTTCTAGGCCAGATAGTGTATTAAACGGCAAATTGGTCTATGAAGTTAGAAAAAACTTCGGTAAATTTTTAGCAAAAGAAAACAAACTAAAAGTAGATATGGTAGTGCCAGTCCCTGATACTGCGGTGCCAGTCGCCATAGGCTACGCCCAAGAGTCGGGTGTTCCGCTTGAAATGGCGCTAGTTAAAAACCGTTATGTTCATAGAACTTTTATTGAACCCGACCAAAAATCTAGACAAAATAGCGTAGCCCTTAAACTAGTGCCTTTAAAAGAAACACTAAAAGGTAAAACCATAGCAGTCATTGATGACTCGGTAGTTCGTGGAACCACTAGTCAAAAATTAATTCGCAATTTATTTAAAGCTGGCGCCAAGGAAGTTCACTTTTTAGTATCTTCACCACCAGTTCGTTTTCCAGATTTTTACGGCATTGATACTCCTAGACAAAAAGACCTCATCGCTTCCAATAAGAGTGTAGAACAAATACGTAAATTTTTAGGCGCAACCTCTCTGCACTACTTATCATTAGATGGATTAATAAAATCTATTGGTTTACCAGAAAACAAACTTTGCACTTCTTTCTTTACTGGAGTTTACCCAATTGATATCAAAGAACGTAAAAATGAAATAAATTATGACGTTCCCAAAAAATAATTTAAAACTTGCTTTACTTATATCTGGTAGTGGCTCCACTATGGAGGCAATTATAAAAGCTTGTCAAAGTGGCAAACTAGAAAACGTGCAACCAGTTTTAGTAATTGCAAGTAAAGAAAATATAGGTGGCATAGAAAAAGCAAAAAACTTAGGCATGGCACCCCGTGATATTTTAGTTTTAAATCCGCATGATTTTGACAACGAAGAAGAATTTGGCAAAAAAATAATTACCGAATGCGTAAAACGCGGAGTAAACTTTATTGGGCAATATGGTTGGATGGTAAAAACTCCCTATAATGTGTTGAAAGCGTTTGACGGTAATATTATAAATCAACATCCTGGGCCACTAGAGCATGGCAGGCCAGATTTTGGCGGGCCAGGCATGTATGGTTTGCGAGTCCATCAAGCTAGGTTGGAGTTCGTGAGGATGACAAATAGAGATTTCTGGACTGAAGTTTCTGCCCATAGAGTTACTGAAAAATTTGATGAAGGCGCAGTTGTTAAAAGCGCTCGGGTGGCAATATTAACCGATGATACTGCGGAGACCTTGCAAGCTCGCGCCTTACCTGTAGAACATGAAATACAAATTTCAACTTTAAACGATTTTGTAAATAATACTGTAAGAGAAATTCATAGAGATACGCGCATGGTTTTACCAGGAGAAGAAAAAATATTAGAAGAATGTAAAATGCGAGCTAAAAAATTATATCCAAATGGCTAACCAAAAAATTTTAATAATAGGCGGCGGCGGTAGGGAACATGCCATAGGCTGGAAAATAAAACAAGGAAAAAGGGCAACTCAACTCTACTTTACCCCTGGTAATGCCGGAACGGCTCAAATCGGCATTAATTTGCCCCTTAAGGCTACAGATATATCTGGATTGTTAAATTTCGCTAAGGAAGAGTTAATAGACCTAACTTTAGCCTTACCAGATGACCCACTAGCCCTAGGTGTAGTAGATACATTTCAGGCAGAAAATTTAAGAATCTGGGGTCCAACTAAGGCAGCAAGTGAACTGGAGTGGTCTAAGGCTTATGCAAAAGACTTCATGAAAAGACATAATATTCCGACTGCGAAGTATGAAGTTTTTACTGACTATGAAAAAGCTAAAACTTATATTGAAAAAGGAAATTTGCCGATTGTAATTAAAGCTAGCGGGCTAGCGCTTGGTAAGGGCGTAACAGTCGCTCAGACCAAAGAAGATGCTACTAATTTTCTTAAAAAAGTTTTACTAGATAAAATTTTCGGCAGTGCAGGCAATGAAGTAGTAATTGAAGAATATCTTTCCGGTGTAGAGATTTCTATCCATGCAATTTCTGATGGTAAAAATTGGAAAATCTTTCCAGCTTCCCAAGACCACAAAAGAATTTATGATAATAACGCTGGCCCAAATACAGGTGGCATGGGCACCATAGCGCCGATACCTTTTGTAGATAACGCATTACTTGCACGTATTGAAAAAGAAATCATAGCTCCAACAATTATAGGCATGGCTCACGAAGGCAGGTCATTTGTCGGCTGTCTCTATCCAGGAATTATGCTAACAAAAGAAGGTCCGAAAGTGTTTGAATTTAATTCTCGTTTCGGCGACCCCGAGACTCAAACCTACATGCGTTTACTAGATACCGATATCTTAGATATTTTTGACGCATCCATTGATGGCAAACTAGCAGATTTAAAAATAGGTTGGAAAAATATTTCAGCTTGTAATATTGCCATCGCTTCCAAGGGTTACCCAGGAGATTACGAGAAAGGTAAAATCATTTCTGGAATAAAAGAAGTTGCGACCGAAGAAAATATTGTTGTTTTTCATGCAGGCACAAAATTAGATGAAAATGGAAACTTACTAACAAATGGTGGACGAGTGTTAGGGGTAAGCGCGACAGGTCAAAATTTAAAAGAAGCCCTACAGAATGCCTATAGTGCAATTTCAAAAATAAAATTTGAAGGCATGCAATATAGAAGTGATATAGGCAAAGAAGCATTAGCTATGCTAGAATAGTTTTTTATGAAAAAAGGGATTCAATCAGCGCTTATTTCAGTATTCAATAAAGACGGCTTAGAAGAAATATTAAAGCTTCTGCAAAAAAGTGGCGTGCATATAATCTCAACTGGAGGCACTGCAAAATTTATCCGAGACCTAAAGATACCTGTTACCGAGGTGGAAGACCTTACTAAATTTCCATCAGTTTTTGGTGGTAGGGTAAAAACTCTACAGCCACAAATTTTTGGTGGTATTTTAAATCGTCGTGATAATGTTGAAGACCAACAAGAAAAAGAAAAACATAACATCAAAGACATTGATTTAGTGATTGTGGACTTATATCCATTTGCCCCGACGCTTGAAAGGCTCGGGGTCCCGAC
>JAIOPY010000081.1 GCA_021413625.1 Candidatus Nomurabacteria bacterium
AAGAGAAGAACCAGAGACAAGCATCGAGACAAAATCTTCTTCTTTGGTTTCCAAATCAACTACCCCGACTCCACCACGCTTTTGGGAACGATACTCTCCTGGGTCAGTACATTTTACATATCCACCTGCAGTCAAAACTAAAACGGTTTCTTTTTCAGGAACTAAATCTTCATCAGAAATTTCTTTAACTCCACCTTTAACAATTTTAGTTCTGCGTTCATCAGAATACTTTTCACGAATTTCAGCTAATTCACTTGAAATAACTCCTAAGATTTTTTTAGGGGAAGCTAGAAGGTCTTTCATTGCCTGGATAAATTTCTGTTTTTCTTTTAACTCGTCTTCCACGTTTTGTCGCTCCAGTGAAGCAAGCTTAGAAAGCTTCATTTCAAGAATTGCAGTCGCCTGAAGGTCAGAGAATTTAAATTCTTTTATTAAGTTCACTTTCGCAACTTGAGAGTTTTTTGAAGCGCGAATTACGCTGATGACTTTATCAATTTTATCTAAAGCTTTCTTTAATCCCAGCAAAATATGCTCCCGCTCCTCTGCTTTACGTAAATCATAGGCAGACCTTCTTTTTATAACTTCTTGGCGGTGAGAAATAAATTCGGACAGAATAGTTTTCAAAGATAGCGTTTGAGGCACACCATCTACGAGTGCAACCAAGTTAAAATTAAAATTTTGTTCAAGCTGGGTATTTTTATAAATATAATTTAAAACTTTTTCTGGATGAGCGCTATTCTTTAAATCAATTACAACGCGAATGTCTTTGGTTGATTCATCCCGCAGGCCTTTAATGCCCTCCAATTTCTTTTCTTGAACCAACTCCGCAATAGCCATGATTAAATTTGATTTATTCACCCGAAAAGGAATAGAGGTAATAATTATTGAAAAATTACCATCTTTATTCTCTACTATCTCTGCTTCACCTCTACAAACAACTCCACCACGTCCAGTAGAATATGCGTGCAACATATCTTTATACCCATAAGCAATACCTCCTGTAGGAAAGTCAGGGCCTTTAATGAATTGCATCAAGTCTTCGGTTGAAGCGTCACTATTATCAATAAGGTGTTTGGTGGCGTCTAATACTTCCGCCAAGTTGTGTGAAGGAATATTGGTTGCCATACCAACCGCAATACCAAGCGTTCCATTTAAAAGTAGCGCTGGCACTGCTGAAGGAAATACGATAGGTTCTTTACGTGTCTGGTCGTAGTTCGGACGAAAATCAACTGTTTCCTTTTCTAAATCTTGTAAAAGTGTAGAGGAAATTTTAGACATTTTTGCCTCGGTATAACGCATTGCCGCAGCGTTGTCACCATCAATGGAGCCAAAGTTTCCTTGTCCTAAAATTAAAGGATAACGATAAGCAAATTCTTGCGCCATACCCACCATAGAATCATAAACAGCCGTATCACCATGAGGGTGATACTTTCCCAACACATCTCCAACTACTGTTGCGGATTTTCTAAAACGTGAAGATGCAGTCAAACCCATTTCATGCATGGCATATAAAATTCTACGATGCACTGGTTTCAAGCCATCCCGAACATCTGGCAAAGCACGTGAGGTTATGACCGACATTGCATATGCCAAGTAAGATTCTTTCATTTCTACCACAACATCTACTGGCGAAATTGCATCTCGTTTAACTATTTCTTCAGGTTGTTCAGATTTTTTAGCCATATTTCTAATTTAAGATATTAATTATCACCATAAATACTTTCATACCCATTTACTATATTATTTTTTAACACAGAGAAAGGTTGCAATTCCCTTTCTGCTTTTTGTTCTACCTCAGAATTTGTAAAGGTAGTCCCCATACTATAAAACCAAAACATAACTAAAACTACGCCAAAAAAGAAAGTTACCAAATGTAAAATATGTCTTTTAACTTCTTCTGGTTGTTTTCTTACGTGATGAATTATTTTTTTCATGGTTATAAAAATTAAACTGCTTGTAAAACTACAACCTCTCCCTCTTTACCATCTAAATCTTTTCTCTTTAAAGTAAGTTTATCTACAACTTCCGCTTTTTCTGCGCCAATTTCTTTCAAGAAAATTTTAAGAGAAGCCGCATCATAATCCATGGGAATAACCATCTTCGGCTCTAAAGAAGAAGCTAATTTAGCAGCAGCCTTAGCATCAATAAGACCTTTTGCCCCTGCTGGCACAAAAAGTATGTCTGGTCCGTCTATAACCTCACGCACATCTTTTGGGATTTCTCCAGCTGAAAGCGCTCCTAGAAATGCAATGTTTATATTATCTACTGCCAAAGAATACACAGTATTAATGTATTTTTTATCGGAAATTTCTG
>JAIOPY010000013.1 GCA_021413625.1 Candidatus Nomurabacteria bacterium
TAGAACACGTCCTTGCCAAGGATGAGACGAGAGTTCGATTCTCTCTGGCCGCACAATTCCCAAAGTGGAACCAAATACTAAAAACTTAATAAAAAAGATACCTAAGGAAGTTTCATATGTAACCAAGCAACTACAGGAAGCTGGTTTTGAGGCGTACTTAGTTGGTGGGTGTGTTCGCGACCTTTTAATGGAGAGAACTCCTAAAGATTGGGATGTGACAACAAACGCTAAACCAGAGCAAATTATTGCTTTGTTTGAAAAGACCGTGTATGAAAACACTTTTGGAACTGTCGGAGTACATGTTTCACGATTAACCTCTAATCAAGAAGTTTCACAAGAAACACTAGAACCTAGAAACTCAAACCTAGAACCTAATTTTATAATTGTTGAGGTTACTCCTTATAGATTAGAGAGTAATTATACTGACTTTAGACATCCAGATGAGGTTAAATTTAGCGATAAGTTAGAAGATGACCTTAAAAGACGTGATTTTACAGTAAACGCTATGGCTTACGGTCATGATGGTAAGTTAACGGACATTTTTAGTGGTGTAAAAGACATTAAAGACAAAGTCATCAGAGCAGTAGGGGACGCTGATGAAAGATTTAGTGAAGATGCTCTGCGAATGTTGCGGGCAGTGCGTTTTTCTGTGCAATTAGATTTTTCTATTTCTCACGAAAGCATGGAAAGTATTTTAAAAAATTCAGAATTAATAAAAAAAGTTTCTGCAGAAAGAATTCGGGATGAGTTTGTAAAAATAATTATGTCACCAAATCCGAGCGCAGGAATTTTAATGTTGCATAAATTTAATTTATTAAAAAATATTATTCCAGAATTAGAAGAGGGTATAAAAGTGGAACAACTCGGAGAACATATTTATGATGTCTGGGACCACTTACTTCATGCGCTCCAACATGCCGCAGATAAAAATTGGCCTTTAGAGGTAAGGCTTTCTGCGCTTTTTCACGATATTGGCAAGCCCAAAACTAGAAGATTTGATGCTACTAAAGCAGGCGGAAAAGGGAAATATACTTTTTATGGTCATGAGGTTGTGGGGGCAAGAATGGCTAAAAAAATATTGGAGCGATTAAAATTTTCTAAAAAAGAAATTGAATTAGTTGAAAAACTTGTTCGCAATCATATGTTTTTTTCAGATACAGAATTAATTACTCTTTCTGCAGTTCGCAGAATTATTGCCAAAGTGGGTAAAGAAAATATTTGGACCTTAATGAATGTGAGGGAGTGCGATAGAGTGGGTATGAAGAAAAAAGAAGCGCCATATCGCTTGCGAAAGTATTTTGCAATGATTGAAGAAGCCCTTAGAGACCCGATTTCTGTCGGACAGCTAAAAGTTGATGGAGAATTTATGATAAAAGAGCTTGGCATCAAGCCAGGGCCGAGAATGGGCTTTATATTACATGCTCTTTTAGAAGAAGTGCTGGAAGACCCAACCAAAAATACAGTGGAGTATCTTAAAGATAAGATTTTAGAATTAAATAAATTGTCTGATATGGACTTACGCGCATTAGGGGAGAAAGCGAAGGAAGTGAAAGAAGAGTTGGAAGAGGAAGAAGTAGAAAAACTTCACACCAAACACGGGGTGAGAAAATAAAAATAATTTATTTTAAGAAAATTTTTTCAAACAACCTAGTGCTTGAAGGGGAGAGATTGAAAAGTACTGCTAGGGTAAAAAGCCCTAAAGATAGTTTAATACTAAAGAAAGCTAAAGGCATTGCAATTAAAGCAAACACCACTGGTGCCAAAGTTCTTACAGTTGAGCCTGTAATTTCTCGGTGGCTTATTTCTGGATTTTTTATATGTTCAGAATACAAGACATAGCTTCTCATCCAAAACAGAGTCATACCAATTAATATTATATGTATGCCGAATACGATGACAGATATTTCATTACCACTAAATTCTCCTAAAAAACTAGACGAAAATGGCACTAGGGAAACCAGCATAAAAAATAATGCATTGATATTAGTTAGTTTGGAATCTACGTTTTTTGCATAAATGGAGATAAAAAAGTGGTGAGCTCTCCAATAAGTAAAAAGCAATGCAAAAGACAAAACATAACTTAAAAACAAAGGAAGCAAGGCTTTTATTTCCAACCAAAGAGTCATGTTATCTACAGGACCCCAAATACTAGGAACTTTAATTTCAAAAACTAGAACTGTCATAACGATGGCAAATATTCCATCTGACAATTGGTCTAAGCGTGTGTGTGACATATGCGCAAATTATACATGAGAATGTTAATATAAGTAAATGGCAAAGATTGGAATTTTTGATTCAGGCATAGGTGGGCTTGTTGTTACTAAGGCAATAACAAAAGCACTACCAAAATACGATTACGTTTATTTGGGAGATACCCAAAGGGTGCCATATGGCCCAAGGTCTGCAAAAGTGGTGCAAGATTTTACTCGCGAGGCGGTAAAATATCTTTTTGAAAAAGAGAATTGTGGGCTGATAATTCTGGCTTGTAATACTGCATCAGCTAGAGCTTTGCGGAAAATGCAAAAAGAATTTCCTAGTAAAAAAATATTGGGCGTACTGATTCCTGCAGCAGAAGATGCCGCAAAATTTAAAAAAGTGGGCGTGATAGGCACGGCAGGGACTGTGGCATCAAATTCTTTTCCTAGAGAAATAAAAAAAATAAATAAGTATGTAAAAGTTTTTCAGAACCCAGCGCCGATGCTGGTGCCACTTGCAGAAGCGGGGGAGAGAAAGGCCGCTATTCCATTTATTAAACAATATCTGGCACCTTTTCTTTATAAATCCCGACGCCCGAAGGGGTCGGGACCCCGACCTAATGCGTCGGGGAAAATAGAAGCACTGGTTTTAGGCTGTACCCACTATCCGATATTTAAGCGTGAATTTGAACTTGCCCTCCGAAGCCTTGGCGTAGGAGGGAAAATAATTTCTCAAGATGAAATAATTCCAGAAAAACTAAAAGATTACCTGAAGCGTCATCCAGAAATAGAGAAAAAACTTACAAGAAATAAGAATGTAAAAATTTTAGTAACCGATAAAACTAAAACGATAGAAAAATTAACGCGTGATTGGTTTGGAAAAATTAAGCCTAAGCTTATATCTCTATCATAACTGGGCAGTGGTCGGAACCAAGAACCTCTGGTAGAATTTTTGCGGATTTTATTTTTTTCTTTAATTTGTTACTAACAAAAATATAATCAATTCTCCAGCCCACGTTTCTAGCTCTTGCGTTTGCAAAGTGGCTCCACCAAGAATAATGCCCGTTGCCTTCGGTAAACATTCTAAAAGTATCTACAAAACCAGCATCAATAATTTTCTGTATGCCTTCACGTTCTTCATCAGTGAAACCTTTTATTCCCTCATTAGCCTCGGGACGGGCTAGGTCATCTGGCATATGAGCGACATTTAAATCTCCACCAAAAATTACCGCCTTCTTTTTCTCTAGCTCTTTTATATAAGTAAGAAATGCAGGGTCCCAGTGTTTATGTCTTAGTGTTAAGCGGGACAGGTCGTCTTTAGCATTTGGAGTATAAACACTTACTACGTAAAAATCCTTGAATTCCAAAGTGATAACTCTGCCTTCGGTATTTGGGTCGCCATAACCGTCGTTTATGAGACCATATTTTTTAGCTATTTTTTCGGGAATGCCAAGTGCGACTGAGATTGGCTTTTTCTTAGTAAAAATTGCAGTGCCGCTATAACCTTTTTTTACTGCTGAATTCCAATACTCCAGATAATCTGGTAAATCTACTTCGCTTTGATGTTGCTCTGCTTTTGTTTCTTGAAGACATAAAATGTCTGGTTTGTATTTTTTAATAAACGATACAAAGAGCCCTTTTTTATGAACTGCTCGTATTCCATTAACATTCCAAGAAATTATTTTCATTTATTGTTTAGTAAATTATTTTCAATGATAAATTTTTCAGCATCTTTTTCACCTTGCTCTATGGTTTTTATGAGACGGTATTGATTAGTGTCTAAAACTCCCCATAATGGCATAACACTAGGTTTTATAATGTGTTTCACTTCACTTAAGCCTTTATCTTCTTCATAAGTAGATATAGCTAATACTTCATCGTAGTCTTTTAATGTTTCTTTAATAAATTTATGAAATTTGCTTTCGTCTGCCATCCAGCTGTCTACATATCTTCTACCATTTAGAACAACTTTTTTAGGATATATCATTGGAATTGCAGAAGTAGCTCGCATAATGTCAAAAACCGGACCGTTTTTTAAATCCATAAGAGTTGGCTCTCTGGTTTCATAATCAGTTACAAAAGTAAGAAGCTGTGGTCGGGCATTTTTCATTTTTTGAATATCAAGCATTGATTTTTCGGATTGAAATAATTCTACTAAATAGTCTAAATCCAGTATTGGTTTTCTTTTGAAAAAGTTAGTTAGTTTTATTAGTTTATTTCCATGAACATATTCCCGCCAAGTATTTTCCATGAAAAATATTTGTTCGGAAGCAAAAAAAGCTTGTTCAAAAACACCTACCGAAGTGGCAAATATAGCATCAAAATGGTTTACGCCTAATAAGCGATGCACTGTTTTTAAAGCACCCACTGTAAAAGCGCCTCTCATCGTTCCACCTTTTAATATTAGCGCTCGTTTAGGCATTTTATTTTTTATTATGAAATTTTTTATGGATATCTCGCAAGTGTTTATCGGTGACGTGAGTATAAATCTGGGTGGTGACGATACTTGAGTGTCCAAGCAGTGCTTGAACGGAACGAAGGTCAGCGCCATTTGATAATAAATCAGTAGCAAAAGAATGTCTAATAGTGTGTGGGGTTACTTTTTTTGAAATGCCTGCTTTGGTGGTGTATTGTCTCACGATTCTTTCTATGGAATGGCGATTTAAATGACTTTCAACCTCAATTTCTTTTTTATTTTCATTTTTCTTTTGTGTTTTTTTACTTCCTTCTTTTCTCTCACGGTCAACTCGCACAAACAAAGCGTCTCCCATATCACGCCTTTTTTCTAAATATGTTTTAACTGCATTCCTAGCTTCAGGGGATATAAAGACTACGCGAACCTTGCCACCTTTACCTCTAATTGAAAGTTCTTCGGAATTTAGATTTATGTCTCTAGTTAAAGAGCAAAGTTCGGTTACACGCAGACCAGTGGAAAACAGAAGTTCTAAAATTGCTTTATCCCGAAGAGATTTTAAGTCACTGCCGCTTGGAGAGCTAAGTAAACGATTTAATTCTTCGGTTGTAATTAGGTCTAGGGTGCGTTCGCCCACTTTTGCAAGTTCAATCCGTTCAGCGGGCATAGACTTTATTTCTTGTCGGGCTAGATATTTTAAAAAAGCACGTAAGGCTATAAGATAATAGTTTTGGGTTTTTCTGGATAGAGTTTTTTCTAGATTTTTAAAAGAGTTTGATTTTTTGTTTGCGCTTTTCCAAGGTGTGTTTGGTTGGCGATTTAGCCATAAACGAAATTCTCGCACAGATTCATCAGTTATATTTGCGGGGTTATCATTTTTTGTAAAGTCTAAAAAGCGGGTTAGATAGCGGTCATAATTTTCTACGGTATTTAAGGAGCGACCTTTTTCAATTTCTATGTATTCCAAGAATTTACGTTTTAGGTCTTTAAGTGAAGCCATGTGTTGATTTTAGCAAATATTGTGCGACGTTCCCAATGTCGCACAATATTTGCGGGGTTATTGAACGTTTTTATGTTTAATAACCCTTATTGTGCGACACGCATATAGGGCTTGCAATTTAGGGCGTTTTATGCTAATATATAAGTATGTTAGCTACAAAGAAAAAGCAGACAATTATAAAGAAAAATCAAGTCCATGAGAAAGATACTGGCTCTACAGAAGTGCAGGTAGCTGTTATTTCTGCCCAAATTGATGAATTGGCAAAACATTTAAAGAAGCATAAAAAGGACAACAGTTCTCGCCGTGGTCTTATTAAGATGGTTGCAGACCGCAGAACTCATTTAAAATACTTGGAAAGAAAAAACAAGACTCGCTACAACGCATTGATGAAGAAAATGGACCTTGCTTAAAAAATAAGCATAAGTAATTTTGCATCTTCGCCCTCGGAGTTATAAAGACAGGGGCCCACGATGTTTAAATTACTTATGCTTATTTTCGTGATACACTATATATATGACAGTTATAAAACATAAAGAACAGAGAGTTGGAGTTTTTATTGATGCTCAGAACTTATATCATTCAGCGCGCAATTTATATAAAGCGCGAGTTAATTTTGGCACAGTTTTAAAAGATGCAGTTGCAGGCAGAAAGCTTGTTCGCGCAGTGGCATATGTTATTACCACTGAATCTGGAGAAGAAAAGAATTTTTTTGAAGCTTTAGAAAAACTTGGTATTGAAACTAAAACTAAAGATTTGCAGATATTTGCAGGTGGTAGTAAAAAAGCAGATTGGGATGTGGGGCTAGCAGTGGACGCTATCAAAATGTCTAATAGACTGGACTCTGTAGTTATCGTATCTGGTGATGGAGATTTCATTCCGCTTGTAGAATATTTACAAACAGTGGGAGTCCAAGTTGAAGTTGTTTCCTTTGGTCAATCAACTTCTGGAAAACTTCGTGAAGCTGTGGATGACTTTGTGGACCTCTCAGAAAATCCTAGAAAGTATCTGATGGGTGGAAAGTAAAATCCCCGCCTGCGTCAGCTAGGCTGGAAGCATTGCGGGCAGGTTGTTTTTTAGCTTTAAAATGCTAGTATAAAAATAATTTACCAGTTAATCAGTTCGCGTTCGGACATATAGTAGTGTTCTCTAATTGTGAAGAACAATACTGCAGTTCGGACACGAACTAAAGAAAAACATGAATAAAAAAGAGTATGAAGTTGAAATTGGTGGTAAAACTTTAACCGCTATTTTCACAGATTTAGCAGAACAAGCACACGGTTCCGTAATGCTTAAATATGGGCAGACAATAGTTCTCGCCACAGTCTGTATGTCTAAAGACAAACAGAACGGACTAGGATTTTTTAATTTAACAGTTGACTATGTAGAAAAATTTTACGCTTCTGGAAAAATTTCTGGCTCTAAATTTGTTAAAAGAGAAGGCAAGCCGTCTGAAGATGCAATCCTAGCCAGTCGGGTTATTGATAGAACTTTGCGTCCACTTTTTGACCAATCAATCCGTCATGCGGTGCAAGTTATTGTGACTGTTATTTCAGTAGATGAAAATGACCCAGTAATTTTAGCGGTAAATGCCGCTTCTTTGGCGCTATCTGTTTCCAATATACCTTGGAATGGTCCAGTTGGAGCGGTGCGTATAGGTAAATACAGCGATGAAAATCTAACTGTAAATGCTCCTCAAAATCTTCGGGAAGACGATACTAAATATAAGTTTGATTTAATTGTTTGTGGTAAAGATGGCAATATAAATATGATTGAAGCTTCTGCTCACCAAACTAAAGAAGATGAACTAGAGGAAGCTTTTATGAAAGCCAGCGTTGAAATTACTAAACTAGAAAATTTCCAAAAGGGGATTGTTAAAGAAATAGGTAAAACAAAAAGAGTTATAGAAAAAGAAACTATTTCTCCAGAATCTGTGGCTCTTTTTAATGAAAATATTTTACCAAAAATGAAAGCGGCTATTTTCTCTGGTCCTGGTAAAGAAAAAATTGATGAGCTTCATAATGCTTGGAATAAAATGACAAAGGAAAAATATCCTGACCGAGATGATTTTGCTCTAGAAGATGAACTGTTTGATAGTACAGAAAATAAAATTTTGCATGACAGCGCAGTGAATGAAAATATTCGCGCAGATGGCAGAGCTATGGATGGGTTGCGTGGTTTGTATGCGCAAGCTGGCGGAGTTTCTAATATTCTTCATGGTTCTGGAATTTTTTATCGTGGTGGCACACACGTGCTTTCTGTTCTTACTTTGGGTGGCCCAGAAGACAGACACATGATAGACAACATGCAAACCAATACCGAGAAAAGATTTATGCATCATTATAATTTTCCTCCTTACTCTGCTGGTGAAGTTGGCAGAGCTTCTTTTACAAATCGTCGTGAAGTTGGTCACGGAGCGCTTGCTGAAAAAGCATTGCTTATGGTTCTTCCAGATGAAATGTCTTTTCCTTACACCATGCGTATTGTTTCTGAATCCATGGCATCCAATGGTTCCACATCTCAAGCCTCTATTTGTGCTTCGGTTTTAGCATTAATGGATGGTGGTGTGCCTATCAAAGCGCCTGTCGCAGGTATCGCCATGGGTTTGATGTATGAATCAAATGAAAAATATAAAATTTTAACTGATATTCAAGGACCAGAAGACCATCATGGGGACATGGATTTTAAAGTAGCAGGTTCTAGAGAAGGTATTACAGCCATACAGCTTGAGGTTAAAGTAGAAGGTGTGCCTATTAAGATATTAGGAGAGGCAATGAGGCAGTCCAAAGCAGCAAGAGTAGCCATAATTGATGAAATAGAAAAAGAGATAAAGGCTCCACGGGCAGATATTTCACCAAATGCGCCAAAGATTTTAATTATCAAAATTAAACAAGACCAAATTGGAATGGTTATAGGTAGTGGCGGTAAAACAATTAAAGAAATCAAGGAAAAGACAGGTGCTGAAATAACTATTGAGGATGATGGAACCGTATATATCTCTGGTAAAGATGGTGGTGCTGAAAAAGCACGCGACATGATTGCTGAAATGACTCATGAGTTTAAAGTAGGTGAAGTCTTAAAAGGTGAGGTGGTTAAAATTGCGGACTTTGGTGCTTTTGTAAGGCTTAATCCATTTACTGATGGTATGGTGCATATATCCGAAATGGCTCCATTTCGTGTTGAACGAGTTAGCGATATAATAAAAGAAGGCATGATAGTGCCAGTTAAAATTATCAAAGTTGATGAGGAACGTGGTAAAATCAGTCTATCCATACTTGAAGCAGATAAAGAATTTTTTAAGAAATAATTCATAATGCAACCAGAAGATAAACTAAAAAATAAAGTTGTTACAACTTTCGCTGATGATATGGCGGGAGTTATTGAAAGTAGTGAGGGGGGTATGATAAAAAGTATCCTTCGTCAGGAGGCAGAAAATGAGCGACAAAAAAAAGATTTTTCTCCCGACTCTAAAAGGAATAAGTTTTTTATGTTTGCTAGTGTGTTGTTTATACTCCTAGCGGCTTCGGTTTTAGTGTTCCTTATTATTTCTAGAAAAGAAATAGGAACTGTGCCTGTAGATATGCAATTCAGCCCTATTATTTTTACTGACCAAACCTCTTTTTTAGAAGTAGCTGGTTTAGATAAATCTAAAATTGCTTTAGATATTTATAATCAGGTTAATATGTCAGTTGTTAAAACTGGTGGGGTGGAAGGCATATACCTTACTGAAAATAAAAAAATTGTAAATTTATCCAGATTTTTTGATTTAATTAAGTCGTCCATAGAAAGAGATAAATTAATGTTTTTTAGTAGTAATTTTTTAATGGGTTCAGTAAATCAAGATACTAGAGATTTATTTATTCTATTACCTGTTAATTCTTTTGCCGATGCTTTTAATGTCATGCGTACTTGGGAGACAAAAATGTTTTCCGACTTGTATTTATTTTTTAAAATACCTTTAAGTTCTACCACAAATTATCTTCTTACTAAGGATTTTACAGACGGTATAATCCAAAACAAGAATGCTCGCGTCCTATATGATGACTCTAATAATATAGTCTTGATGTATGTGTTTTTAGATGATGATTCCATACTTATTACCAATACCGAAAATGCAACTAGGGAAATAATGTCGCGTTTAGCAGGTAGTAGAGTTAAAAAATAGCTATTTAGTAAATCTTTGCTTTAAAAATTATAAATGTTATCATTTGCGTATGTTGGATAAGAAAAAAATTAAAGAAAAACTTGAAAAGGAACGAGATGTTCTGTTAGAGCAGTTGCGCGATATGGGTAAATTAAATACCGATACAGGAGAATGGGAAGCTACTCCGGAAGAAATGGACCAGCCAGAAACAGACCAAAACGACATGGCTGACCGCTTTGAAGATTTTGAGAAACGCTCTTCTATGATGAAAGTATTGGAACCAAGACTAAATAACATTTTGCGCGCCATTAAAGGCATTAATCGTGAATCCTTCGGTATGTGTGAAGTGTGTAAAAAGCCTATAGAAATGGCTCGCATGGAAGCTAATCCAGCTGCTAGAACCTGCAAGAAACATTTAGAAAATTAACAGTTAGGTTAATTAAATGAGTTTCGCAAAAGTTTATTCAGCACAAGTGAATTTACTTTCCGGTCAAATTGTAACCATTGAGGTTGATTTATCTCGTGGGTTACATTCTTTTTCTGTAGTTGGTTTGCCAGATAAAGCGGTAGATGAGTCTAAAGACAGAGTAAGTGGCGCCATAAAGAATTCTGGTTTTAAATCTCCCAAAGCTCAAAACCAAAAAATTATAGTTTCACTCTCACCGGCTGACTTAAAAAAAGAAGGGCCGTTTTTTGATTTAGCTATTGCTCTTTCTTATATGTTGGCAGCTGGCGAAATCAAGTTTAGTGGCGAGAACAGAATTTTCTTAGGAGAGTTGGGTTTAGATGGAACACTACGTAGGATAAGAGGTGCATTGCCATTAGTAGAGGCTGCTAAAAAAGCAGGTTATGAAGAAATTTATTTACCAAAAGAAAATGCAGTTGAGGCAGCGCTGGTGGAAGGCATTAAAATTTTTGGCGCTGGAAGTTTAAAAGAAGTTATAGAACATATTGATGAGCTAAATGATGGTAAAAAAATAAAAGTTCAACCCAAAACTGAAATCATTTACGAACGGGAGAAAAAAGAAACTGACTTTTCAGATATCAAAGGTCAAGAAGGCGCTAAGCGCGGCTTAGAGATTGCTGCTGCTGGAGGTCACAATATTGCCATGTATGGCCCACCTGGCACAGGTAAGACAATGCTTGCGCGAGCGTTCTCTGGACTTTTGCCCGATTTAAGTTTAGAAGAGGTTTTAGAAATTACCGGCATTCACTCTGTAGCTGGAGCAGTTCAAGGTGAACTTGTTTGTTTTCCGCCTTTTCGGGCACCACATCATACATCTTCTTACGTGTCTTTAATTGGTGGTGGCACATATCCCAAGCCAGGTGAAGTTACTTTAGCGCACAAAGGAGTTTTATTTTTAGATGAATTTCCCGAGTTTGAAAAAAGAGTCATAGAATCCTTGCGTCAACCACTTGAAGATAATATTGTTTCAATTTCTCGGGCGCGTGGTTCCGCTGTTTTTCCTTCTAATTTTATTTTAGTGGCAGCCATGAACCCTTGTCCTTGTGGCAATACGGGCAATAAACAAAAAGCTTGTATTTGTAAACCTTCGGATTTAGATAGATATAAAAGAAAATTGTCAGGTCCGATAGTTGACCGTGTAGATTTATGGGTTTCGGTTGCAAATGTAGATTATAAAAAACTAGGTGAAGAAGATAGTAGTAAAGGAGGCGAGCAAAGCAAAAAAATAAAAGAACGTGTAAAAAAAGCACGTGAAATCCAAAAAACTAGATTTAAGAAATTAGGCAGGAACATTTCAACTAATAGTGACATGAATGTAAAAGATTTATCAGCTATTGTGAAACTTGATAAAGTTGTGCGAGATATTTTGGATGATAGTGCGGAGAGGCTAGGGCTCTCTGCACGGGCGTATCATCGGGTTATAAAAATTGCTCGCACTATTGCTGACCTAGATGGTTCCGAGGATGTAAAAGAAAGTCATATTTTAGAGTCGTTGCAGTATAGACCTAAAGTGAATGCATAATTGTTTTATTTGCTGTAATCTGTTATTTTAGAGTTATGCCTGGAGACAGATGGCCATTATCAGAACCCGATTTTGATGAAAGACAACTTGAAAAGGATTTAGCTGTAGGTGTTGAAGATAGGTTCCTTACTTCAGAGCTAATTTCTTTTGTGAAAGAAGGTAATACTGGACGATACATCGTAGGTCCAGATTTTGAAGTGGTTCTTAGTCTAGATGCTCATAAATCTATTTTTGACCGTACACATTTGGACCGAAAACATAGTTTCATTACCAATGGGAGTTTTAAAATTGACCCTACTACTCACAAGGTAATATTTTCTTATAATTATATGAGTATGAGGGAAAGACGGGTTATACAAGTGAGAGATGCATCTGAGAGAAAAATTAAAGATTTTTTAAGGTCTCACGGTATTGAAATAAAAGATTAGAATAACAATGAATACTTTAAATTTAAATTCAAAAATTGTTTTAAATAATGGCGTCCAAATGCCTATTATTGGTTTTGGAGTTTTTAGAATACCAGATGGGGAAGAAGTTTATAACGCTGTTAAGACTGCCTTAGAAGTTGGGTATCGTTATATTGATACTGCTATGATTTATAAAAATGAAACGGGAGTTGGTAAAGCTATTTATGACTCTGGTATTCCTAGGGAAGATATTTTTGTAACTACTAAACTTTGGAATACAGACCAAGGTTATGAATCGGCATTAAAAGCGATAGATGCATCTCTGGAGAGGTTAGGGCTTGCCTATGTTGATTTATATTTAATTCATTGGCCTACGGCTGTTGGTGAGCTAAGGTCTGGGGTAAGCATCAACAAGCGTGAAGAAACTTGGAAAGCGATGGAAGAAATTTATAAATCAGGCAAAGCTAAGGCTATCGGTGTTTCAAATTTTATGGTTCCTCATTTAGAAGAGATGAAAAATTATGCAAAAGTTATGCCAGCAGTAAATCAATTTGAGTTTCACCCTTTTTTATACGAAGAAGCGGTATTAAATTTCTGTAAGAAAAATAACATTGCAGTTCAAGCCCATTCACCATTTGCAGACATGAAGTGCGCCACAAATGAAACAGTGAAGAGCATCGCAAGCAAGTATGCTAAAACTCCAGCGCAAGTTTTTCTTCGTTGGAGTTTACAACATGGATGTGTACCTATACCAAAATCTACCCACAAGGAGCGAATGGTTGAAAATATAAATGTTTTTGATTTTGAATTGAGTGATGAGGACATGCAGACCTTAAACGGCTTAAGCGAAAATTTACACGTACGCGTTGACCCAAATAATTTTAAATAAAGATGAAATTACTTACTTTAAACCTTTGGGGAGGTATTGTGCATGAACCCTTGTTGGAATTTATTAAAAAGCATTCTTCTGATGTTGACGTGTTTTGTTTTCAGGAAGTTTTATTTGGAGAAACGCCTTCTTTTACCGAGGTTCATAAAGCTAGAGTTAATATCTTTAATGAAATTTCTGAAATTCTTACAGACTTTAATGCGCATAAAAGAATTACTCAAAGTAATAATTTTCAAAGAGAGCCGATTAATTTTAGCGTGGGGCAAGCAACTTTTGTTAGAAAAAATATATCCATAGAAGATGGGGGAGATTTTTATTGTTATGACCATATTCCTCATAATACAAACAAGGGAGGCAAAATCACTGGTAGTTTAGAATGGGTTGAAATTAAATCCGAAGGTGAGAATTTTCTTATTGCAAACCTGCATGGCTTATGGCAAGCAGGAACATCTGGCAACGATACTCCAGAACGTTTTGTTCAATCCGAGAAAATAAAAAATTTTTTAGACAAAAAAGTGGGTAAAAAAATCCTTTGTGGGGACTTTAATTTAAACCCCGAGGGTAAAAGTATAGCCATACTTGAAGAGGGAATGAGAAATCTCGTAAAAGAATTAGGCTCACCATCTACGCGTAGCCATTTTTATGACGGTGAAAATACATGCTCGGATTACATACTAGTTTCTCCGGAAATTAAAGTTAAAGATTTTGAAATTTTACAGGACCCTGTTTCCGACCATCTACCATTACGCATTGAATTTTAAGGCTAATTTAGGTTATCCACAGATATTGTTGACAGGTGAACGCTCGTTCACTTATACTATACATACAGCCAAGTCGGGCTGATTAGTAAAATAAATAAGCGCTGATTGCTACTATTGATTAGCTAAAGCACAAAAATATATGTCACAAACACAATATCTCAAGATGCTTGAGAAAGAATTACAAAAAATTAACAAAGCCATTGATGTTAAAATAATGCGCGGGGAGAATTATAAAAAAGAAGCGCGTGACCATAGGCTCATGCTAAGAAGACTTAATTACCTTACTGGGAAAACTCTTTCTCAAAAAATAATTCACATGTTTTTTAGGAAAAACATCTATGCGTAATTCGTATCAAGACAAAATAGAATCCTTTTATTCCCAAAACAAAAGGATGCCCACCTATAGTGAAATGATGTCGCTTTTTGGATTAAAATCCAAAAATGCAATTTATAAAATTGTAAATAAAATGGTAGAAGCGGGGGTGGTGGCAAAGGACCATCTAGGTAGATTAATTCCAAGCCAATCCTTCGGTGAAATACAAATGGCGGGGTTTGTTACTGCGGGGCTACCTGCAACGGTTGAGGAAGAGTTGGCAGATACTGTGAATTTAGATGACCTTCTTGTTGGTAAAAAAGAGTTAACTTACATGTTGGAAGTAGATGGGGATTCTATGATAGATGCGCATATTGAAAAAGGAGATATGGTGCTAGTGGAGCGTGCGACTACTGCAAAAGATATGCAGATAGTGATAGCCGAAGTGGATGGGGAGTTCACTATGAAATATTTTCGTGAAAAGGGTAACAAAAGATGGCTGGAACCAGCGAATAAAAATTATAAACCTATCTACCCCGAGCACTCTTTAAATATTAATGCAGTCATAAAAGCAGTTATTAGGAAATACTAAAGTGAATAATTTTATTGGAACTATAATTGAAGAAAGTTTAGAAGATAAAGCGATTTTGGGTAAAATCAAAATTATCTCTACAAGAGTTTCTAAAGTTACGGAAAAACATAAAACCCCTTGGTTAAAACAATGGACTTTGCATAAAGTTGAAATTCCAGAGGAGGTAGCAGCAGCCATCGCTGAGGATATGAGCCGTTTAATAGATAAGGAACATTTTCAGAGTTGGTATGCTGATTTTAAGAATGACAATACTCATTTTGTAATCTATAGAGATAAGGTTTTTAAAATAAACCGAGATAATAATGAAGAATATGATATTGCTGCTAAATATGGGCTTGATTTAGGAATTCCTTCGTATCAAATAGATTTTGAAAAACATAAAAAGTGGTAGTTATTATAATAAAATACTAGTGTTATAATTTGAATATGGAAATTTTTTATATACTTACAACCTTAGGTGCCGGTTCCTTTATTGGTATTGTTGTTAAACATTTTTTAGATAAAAGTAAAGAGAAAGAAGAAAGGATTTTTTCTGCAAAACGCGAGTCTTTTATAAAAGCGATAGGTATAATATCAGGTTTTGCTGATAGAACAGCTCATTTTTTATTGACTAATATAATAAATCATAAAACGATTGATTCCATTAAACTTGTAAAATATAAATCAGAATTAAGTGAAGGATTAGCCCCAGCAATATTATGTGCAAGTGAAGAGTTAGGTAGAAAATTGAGAAAGTTTAACAACTTAACAATGGATCTATCAGAGTTGATAGAAAAATTACTTTTAGTGGCAAAGAAAAATAAAGATGGCGACTATTTTATAAATGGAGATGAACAATCGCCAAAAGAACTTATAGATTTAAAACAAAAACTACATGACTTTGAGATTGAGTTAATTCGTGATTTAAAAAAAGAATTAGGATTCTAGATTTAATCCAAAAACAAAAAGCCCGCGGAGTGCGGGCTTTTTGTTATCTCGAGACCTGCCTGCGCAGACAGATGAGATTAGGCAACCATATCCTTTAGAGCCTTTGCAGGTCTAAATTTAGGAACTTTTTTAGCAGCAACTTTAACTTGCTCTCCAGTCTTTGGATTGCGAGCCATTCTTGCAGCTCTTCCTTTAACTGAGAAGATTCCGAAGCCAGCGATTGATACTTCACCACCCTTTTTCAAGGTATCAGTGATAGCGCCAAACATACCGTCTACGATTTCCTCAGCTTGCACTTTTGTGCCACCAAGTTTTCCATGTACCCATTCAGCTAATGCTTGTTTATTCATGGTTTTTTAGATTATTTTTATAATACTCTCGACCCTGCCATAGCAAAAGCTATGACTTTAACTTATAAAATGAACTACCTATTCATTATATATTAAGGGTTTTTTAAGGCAAGCTTGTCTAAATTATGCCTTTCCTATCTGACGGCAGGCAGGTTAACGAGCATATTCTATAACTCTGGTCTCTCTAATTAGGGTGACTTTAATTTCACCAGGGTATTTTAGTTCTTGCTCTATTTTTATAGCAATATCGCGAGCCATAAGCTTGGCTTCAGCGTCAGATATTTTATCTGGAGTAACAAAGATACGTATTTCACGTCCTGCTTGCAGAGCGTATGATTTTTCAACAGCAGGGAAGGCATTAACTAGGGCTTCAAGTTCTTGTAATCTCTTTAAATAGTTTTCTACAGAGTCACGGCGAGCCCCAGGGCGTCCTCCAGAGATGGCATCTGCTGTCTGCACAATAATCGCTTCTATGGTTTCATAAGGATAATCCTCATGGTGAGACTTCATGGCAGTGATAATACGTTCATCGGCGCCAAATTTTTGAAGTATGCGTATGCCGATTTCAATGTGAGTTCCTTGAACTTCATGGTCTAGGGCTTTACCAATGTCGTGCACTAATGCTCCAGCTTTGGCTATAGCCACATCTGCGCCAAGTTCTTCTGCAATCATGCCAGCAATGTGCGCCATTTCAATAGAGTGTTGTAAAACATTTTGTCCGTAACTGGTGCGGAAGTATAATCTACCGATTATTGCCACAATACGTGGGTCAAAGTTAAATATTCCGCATTCATAAACTGCTTGTTCGCCTTTTTCTTTAATAATTTTATTTATTTCTTCTTTTGCTTTTTCTACCAACTCTTCAATTTTAGCTGGTTGAATGCGTCCATCTAATATTAGGTTTTCAAGAGCAAGGCGCGCTACTTGGCGTCTTATAGGGTCAAAGGAGGAAATGACTAAGGAGCCTGGAGTATCATCCACAATTAACTCAACCCCCGCAGCTCTTTCAAAAGCTCTAATATTTCTACCTTCTTTACCAATGATTTTACCTTTGATTTCATTGTTTGGGATAGCCACTACAGTTGTCATGAGCTCGGAAGCAGTACTGGAGGCTAAACGCTGAATACTTGTTGCCAAAATGTCTTTTGCTCTACGGTCAAGCTTTTCTTCATTATTATTTTCTAATTTTTGTATTTTAATTAGAATGTCCTCCTCGTATTTTTTCTCTATTTCTTTCAAGAGTTCTTCTTTAGCTTCTTCTTGAGATAGTTTTGCCACTCTTTCTAACTCACCCCTCTTTTCTTCTTCTATTTTTGATACTCTTTCTTGCACTTTTTTTACCTCCTCCACTTTGGTTTTGATAGTATCAACCTCTTTGTTTAATTCTACTTGTCTTGCATCAAGAAATTCATCTTTTTTAATAAGACGTTTTTCTGTTTCCTTGAATTCTATTTCTTTCTTTTTCTCTTCTTCCTTTAACTCAGCTAGTTTTGTTTCAGAAAGCTTTTTTGCTTCGTCCACAATTTTTTGGGCTTCTTCTTTTGCCCCCACCATCATTTGCTTGATGTCTATTTCAATAGACCTTCTTTTACCAAGCGCCACAATAAAGCGTAGGTAGTATCCTATGCCTGCGCCGGAGATGAAAGCTAATGCCCCGAACAGAATTATTTTTGTTAAACTCATAAGCCTTGAATCGGCCTATAAGAACAAGCCACTATATTTGCGTTTTTATTTCTTTCTGCTTAAAACTTCTATCAAAGATTGGAAACTTTTCGCTTTTGAACTTCATAATATATGGGATATTCCTATAAACTGACTATAAATTAAGTGAAATAAATTTGTAAAATCCAACTTCTTCAATATAACAAATAGAGTGAGAAATGTCTAGCCGTCCTATTTTGAGGCAGGGGCTTTAGATTTAGTGACTATTTCATCAATAATTCCGTACTTTTTAGCTTCTTCCGCATCCATGAAAAAGTCGCGTTCTACGTCTTTTTCTATTTGAGCTGTGGATTTGCCAGTATTTTTTGCAAGTAGCTTATTTAAATTGTCTCTAGTTTTTAGAATGTGTTTTGCAGTTATAGCAATATCTGTTGCCTGACCTTCTACTCCACCTAGAGGTTGGTGAATCATTACTTCAGCATTAGGCAGGATAAATCTTTTACCTTTTTTACCTGCGGACAAAATTATGGCTCCGCCAGAAGCCGCAAGTCCAACACAAAAAGTTGAAACATCTGGGCGAACATGGTTCATCGTATCCACGATAGCCATAGTAGAAGTAACAGAACCTCCAGGGGAATTTATATACAGGGAGATATCTTTCTTAGAATCTTCGGATTCTAGAAATAGTAATTGAGCGATGATTATATTTGCGGTATGGTCATCAATTGGACCACCTAGAAATATAATTCGTTCACGTAAAAGGCGGGAGTAAATATCATAAGCCCTTTCTCCAAATTGTGATTTTTCTATAACTGTAGGAATTAACATACATATAGTATAGCCATTTTTTGAGTATTTTCAAGTTTTAATTTTTCTTTAGTTTTCCACCTGCCTACCGCGCAGGCAGGCTTGCCTTCTATTTTTAAAATGCTACCATCATACACAATGCGTAGCATAAGACAAAAGCTAGATACTAACACAACCCCGCTACATTATATTTTCTCATTTCATATTTTTGGTTCTATTATCAAAGCCCCAGTAGGGCTTATTTTTTTGTCTAAATCATATGTTTAGTATAGAAGGCCTCATTATAAATACAGGTGAGCCAAAGCTAGGTCGGGTTGAGATAGACCTTACTACTGGGCTGATTGTAAAAGTTGGAGAGCCGACGGGGGAGGCGGATGTTATTTTACAAGACCAATTAATTTTTCCAGGTTTTGTAGATTTACATGTTCATGCTCGTGAAGATGTGAGCCACAGCCAAGACTACAAAGAAGATTTTGTTTCTGCTGGTCAGGCAGCCATAAATGGCGGAGTAGTGGCGTTTGCAGAAATGCCAAATAACCCCGTGCCCCCTATTGATGATATAAGTTATCAAAATAAAAGTGATTTAACTAAAAAGTCAGAGGTTACAGTTGTGCTATATGCAGGCATTGGTCCTAATACAAAACCACTTGCTAAATTAGTGCCATATAAAGTTTTTATGGGTCCATCAGTTGGCGAGTTATTTTTTACTTCTAAAAATGATTTAGAAAATGTTATTGCTAAATATTCTGGACAAAATGTAAGTTTTCATTGTGAAGACCCAGAAATTTTAGAAAAAAACAAAAATGAGTCCACCCATATTTTGCGTCGCCCCAAAGAAGCAGAAACACAAGCGATAGATTTCGCCTTAATGTTAATAAAGAAATACAATTTGATAGGCAAGATTTGCCATTGTTCTACACTATCTGGTATTGAGAAAATAATTTCTGCAAAGAAAGAAGGCTTAGCAGTTACAGTAGAAGTTACTCCTACGCACTTATTTTTTGACAGCAGTATGTTAGAAGGGGAAAAAATAAAATTTTTACAAATGAATCCGCCTGTTCGACAAGACAAAGAAAATAGGCTTGGTTTAATTGAACATTTACGACTTGGTAATATTGATTACCTAGCTACCGACCGCTGACACAGTAACAATCTACAACAAAACGATCACACTGAAATAAAACTTATCCTCAGAAAAACAAGATGAATACAAAGTCCAACCACAAAACACTCAACCTTGAATTCCCAACCAACAAAAATCATTATCAAACTTACATAAGCC
>JAIOPY010000077.1 GCA_021413625.1 Candidatus Nomurabacteria bacterium
TTATTGATGTTGATACCGCTATGCCGATACATATTATCAACCAACGTCCTCTGCAAGCTCGGGTAAAAGAATTTTTCACTACTAACCAACTTTCACAATTTATGGCGCAAGAAAACGTGCTATATGAAATGGAACATCTCCGCACACTTTCTGCGCTTGGACCCGGCGGTCTTACCCGTGAGCGCGCAGGGCTTGAAGTTCGTGACGTGCATCCATCTCACTATGGACGTGTTTGCCCGATACATACTCCTGAAGGTCCAAACATTGGTCTTATCTTACACCTTTCAACTTATGCCAAGATAAATGATTTTGGTATTATTGAAACTCCTTATCTAAAAGTAAAAAATGGGAAAATTACTAGCGAAGTAGTTTATTTAAATGCGCTAGAAGAAGAAAAATACAACATTGCTCATGCAGGTATTCCTTATGATGAGGATGGTAAAATAACTGAAGAAAAAGTAGAAGCAAGAATAAAAACAGAACCAGGCACAGTTTCTAAAAACGAAATTGATTTTATTGACGTGGCAGCAAACCAAGCTTTCTCTATTGCTACATCCATGATTCCTTTCTTGGAACATAACGACGCTAACCGCGCGCTGATGGGCTCTAACATGCAGAAGCAAGCAGTGCCTTGCGTATTGCCAGAAGCGCCATTAGTTGCTACTGGTATTGAAGAGTTAGCTTCTATTGATTCTGGAAGACTTATTCTTTCTGAAGAAGAGGGAGTTGTGTCTTATGTGGATACTAAAAAAGTAGTAGTAAAAGGAAAAAGTGAAAAAACATACCCGCTTGTAAACTTTTTAAGAAACAACAACTTTTCTGTATTTCATCAACGTCCTTTTGTAAACGTTGGCGATAAAGTAAAGAAAGGAGATGTTTTAGTTGATACTTCCAGCACTGTGGGCGGACAAATTTCTCTTGGACAAAATATTTTTGTAGCTTTCCTTTCTTGGTCTGGCTCAAACTTTGAAGATGCAATCATTGTTTCTGAACGCTTGGTAAAAAATAGTAAATTTACTTCTGTATATCTTGAAGAATTTATTTGTGTAGTTCGGGATACCAAACTTGGACCTGAAATAACTACTCGGGATATACCAAACGTTGGAGAAATTAAATTAAAAGATTTAGATGAAGACGGTGTGGTTCGTATTGGAGCAGAAGTTAGAGAGAATGATATTTTGGTTGGTAAAATTACTCCAAAAGGTGAAAGCGAGCTGACTCCTGAAGAAAGACTGCTTCGTTCTATCTTTGCCGAAAAAGCGCGCGACGTTAAAGACACATCTTTACGTATGGAACACGGCAAGCGCGGACGTGTTATCAATGTCAAAATATTCTCTCGTGATTTAGGTCACACCCTTGAAGCGGGGATAATTAAGAAAATTGTTATTGAAGTTGCTCAAATTAGAAATGTTTCAGTTGGTGACAAATTGTCTGGACGACACGGCAACAAGGGTGTTATTTCAACAATTTTGCCAGAAGAAGACATGCCTTATGCAGCAGACGGCACACCGATTGATATCGTGCTTTCTCCTCTTGGCGTTCCATCTCGTATGAACTTGGGACAGATTTTAGAAATGCATCTTGGTATGGCAGCGAATAGTCTTGGTTATCAAGCTATCGTGCCTCCATTCCTTGGCGCCAAACATGATGAAATCAAAGAAGAATTGAAAAAGGCAGGACTACCTGAAAGCGGTAAGTTAAAACTTTTTGATGGACGCACTGGAGAAGCTTTTGAACAAGATGTAGCAGTTGGCTATATGTATATGTTGAAACTTCACCACATGGTAGAAGACAAGATACATATGCGTTCAATTGGACCCTACTCTCTTATCACCCAACAACCACTTGGAGGTAAAGCTCAAGGCGGTGGACAAAGATTCGGAGAAATGGAAGTCTGGGCATTGGAAGGTTACGGTGCGGCTTATACCCTACGCGAAATGCTTACTGTTAAATCCGACGATATATTAGGACGTTCCCAAACATTTGATTCCATTATTAAAAATGAAATTATTAGGTCGCCAAATTCCCCAGCATCATTCAATGTGCTTCTTAACTACTTAAGAGGTCTTGCGCTTGATGTTAACTTAAAAAAACATGAAAACTCTTAATATAACTGATTTTGATTATATCTCACTTAAGCTTGCTTCTCCGGAACAAATAAAGGAGTGGTCTTATGGGGAAGTCACCAAACCAGAAACGATAAATTATCGTACTGGTAGAAGTGAGCGTGGCGGTCTGTTTGATGAAAAGATTTTCGGTCCAGAAAAGGACTATGAATGTTATTGTGGAAAGTATCGTCGTATTCGTTATAAGGATATTATCTGTGAAAAATGTGGCGTGGAAGTAACTCGCTCCATAGTGCGAAGAGAGAGAATGGGCCACATTGAACTAGGAACACCTGTTTCCCATATTTGGTTCTTGCGTGGTGTGCCTTCTAGAATGAGTATTCTCTTAAATATTTCAGTATCAGACCTAGAAAAAGTTATCTATTTTGCTGGTTACATCATCACGAAAGTTTTTGAAGAAGAAAAACAATCAATTATAGAGAATTTAGACAAGGAATATAAAGCCAAGTTAAAAAATTCTGCTGATGAAGATACTCGTGAAAAATTAAAAACTCTACTTTCAAATACTAAAAAAGAAATCGGAGAAATTTATGAAGGTAAAGTTTTAAACGAAATTTCTTTCCATCATTATTCTTTGAAATATGGAACTTGTTTTGAGGCAAACATCGGAGCGGAAGCTATTTATTCTATCTTCAAGAATTTGGATTTAAACAAATTAAAGGCTCACACTGAAGCAATGCTGGTAAAAGCTAGTGCTGCAGAAAAAGAGAAACTACAAAAAAGATTATCTCTTATCCGAGCTATGACTTATGCGGATATTCGTCCTGAATGGATGTTCCTAACTGTTATCCCAGTTATACCTCCAGTTCTACGTCCAATGGTTGCTCTTGATGGTGGTAGACACGCGACCAGTGATTTAAACGACCTATATCGTCGTGTGATAAACCGCAATAATCGTCTAAAAAAGTTAAAGGAAATAAATGCGCCAGATGTTATTTTGCGTAACGAAAAAAGAATTATTCAAGAAGCAGTAGATGCTTTGATTGATAACTCCATCGCTAAACAAAATGATTCTGCAGCGATGAGTCAATCTCAAAAGAGACCACTTAAATCTCTATCTGATAACTTGAAATCAAAACAAGGTCTTTTCCGTCAGAACTTGCTTGGTAAGCGTGTAGACTATTCAGGACGTAGTGTTATCGTGGTTGGTCCACAACTTAAGTTGAATCAATGCGGTCTTCCAAAACACATGGCACTGGAGTTATTTAGACCATTCGTTATTTCTAAAATTTTAGAAGCGGAACTTGCTTTTAACATTCGTGGCGCTAATAAACTCATTGAAGAGCGAACTCCAGAAGTTTGGGCAATGTTAGAAGAGGTTATTCAAGGTAAATATGTTCTATTAAACCGTGCGCCAACTTTGCACCGTCTTGGTATTCAAGCTTTTAATCCAATTCTTATTGAAGGCAACGCTATTCAAGTGCACCCACTTGTGTGTCAGGCTTTCAACGCAGACTTTGACGGCGACCAAATGGCTGTTTATGTACCTCTTTGTGATGAAGCGCAAATGGAAGCAAAGGAATTAATGGCTGCAAATAAAAACTTGCTTAAACCACAAAATGGTGACCCAATAGTGCATCCTAGTAAGGACATGGTGTTAGGTTCATACTGGATGACTAAATCTGTTGATGGCGAATTAGGTGAAGGAAAATATTTCTCAAATCCAAATACTGCGATTGTTGCTTATGAATACGGTATTGTGTCACTACGTGCAAAAATTAAAGTTTTAGCGACCGATACTCCTAAATACAAGAAATTTGATGGAGGGTTGTTTGATACCTCTGTAGGCAGACTATTATTTAATAGTATTTTGCCAAATGATTTTTCTTACGTAAACGATGAAATGACTCAAAAGAGATTATCTGCTCTTGTGGACGAACTTATCATGCATTACGGTGTGGACCAAACTCCAGCAATTCTAGACAAGATTAAAAGCTTTGGCTTTAAGTATTCCACAGTGTCTGGTACTACTTGGGGTTTTGATAACGTTAAAGTTCCAGTTGAAAAATCAAAAATTATAGCCGAAGGTAAAAAACTAGAAGAAAGAGTTATTTCAGAATGGAGTGATGGTTTGCTTTCTTATGATGAAAGATACCAAAAAATTATTGAAATCTGGACTCAAGCTAAAAAAGATTTAGAAAAAGTATTACCTGCAACTCTTGATAAAAATGGCTCTACTTATGACTTATTTACTTCTGGAGCAAGAGGCACAATGACATCCCTAGTGCAGATGACAGGAATGAAAGGTCTTATTCAAAACAACCAAGGTAAGACTTTGGAATTTCCTATTATCCCTTGTTATCATGAAGGTCTTTCTCCGATTGAATACTTCGTTACTACTCACGGTGCTCGTAAAGGTGCTTCCGATACAGCGCTAAACACTGCTAAAGCAGGTTATCTAACACGAAGACTAGTGGATGTGGCTCAAGACGTGGTTATTACTGAAGAGGATTGTGGAACCAAAGAAGGTAAAATTGTCTCACGAGAAAATATTTCTGGAATTGAGATTCCTCTTTCTAAAAACATCCGAGGTAGAGTTTTAGCAGGAGATTTGAAAGATAAAGATGGTAAGGTTCTATACAAGAAAGGATTCCTAGTTACTAAAGAAGAAGCTTACAACATTGAAGGAGCAGGATTTACTGAAGTATTCGTTCGTTCTCCACTAACTTGTCGCACCGCTCATGGTCTTTGCCAAGCTTGTTACGGATTAGATTTGGGAAGAAATAGAATTGTTGATAAAGGAGAAGCAGTTGGTATTATTGCCGCTCAAGCTATCGGTGAGCCTGGTACTCAGCTAACGCTACGAACTTTCCACGCTGGAGGTGTGGCAGGTACAGACATTACCACAGGTTTACCTCGTATTGAAGAAATCTTTGAAAGAAGAATTCCAAAGAATCCAGCTATTGTTTCTCAAAGCGATGGTGAGGTCTTTGAAGTGAAAGATAAAGATGGTAAAGAAAAAATTATAAAAGTTCTATCAGATTCCAAAGTTGATGGTAAGCCAAATGAGATAGAGTATATAGCTCCATTTCGTAGAATGCCGATAGTTAAATCAGGAGATAAAGTAAAAGCAGGCGAGCTTTTGACAGATGGTTCAGCAGATATTGCGGAAATATTCAAATACGGTGGCAAAGAAATGGTGGAAGAATACATAATTCGCGAAATAAATAAAGTTTATGAATTGCAAAGTGCATCTATTTCTAGAAAACACACTGAAATTATTATTCGCCAAATGTTCTCTCGCCGAAAAATCAAAGATTCTGGGGAAACTAATTTCTCAGCAGGGGATATTGTTGAAAATACTGCGCTAGTTGAAGAAAATATCAGAGTTGCTAATTTGGGTGGCAAAGAAGCCAAAGCTGAAATAGTTGCTCTTGGTATTACAGAAGTATCTCTACGAACTAAGAGTTGGTTATCTGCTGCTTCATTCCAAAATACTAATCGTGTTCTTATTGAAAACGCCGTAAAGGGCGGAGTTGATAGTCTTAGAGGTCTAAAAGAAAATGTGATAATTGGTAGATTAATCCCAGCTGGTACTGGGTTTAAGGAAAAGGTAGAAAAAGTTATAGAGGAATAAATTACATTTATGAACTCTCCCGTGAATAAAATTAAGGAGAGACTAACAATTGAAAAAATAATCTCTTCTTATATAAAATTGGAACGCACAGGCATTAACTTTAAAGCCAAGTGTCCTTTTCATAATGAAAAGACACCGTCCTTTTTTGTTTCTTCTTCTCGCGGAACTTATTATTGTTTTGGTTGTGCTGCTAAGGGAGATATTTTTTCTTTTGTGCAGGAATTTGAAGGTCTGGATTTTAAAGGCGCCTTGAAGCTTCTAGCAGCACGTGCTGGAGTGCCACTTGAAAATTATAACAAAGAAGCAGAAAGTGAGAAGGAAAGACTTTATAGAGTGATGGAGGAATCAACTCTTTATTTTTCTAGTAATTTAGTAAAGCATAAAGAAGTTTTAGAATATTTATCTCTTCGTGGGTTAAATGAAAACAGCTTGAAAGATTTTAGAGTTGGTTTTGCCACACTTGATTGGCGCGAACTTTATACCCACCTAACTAAAAAAGGTTTTACTGAAGTGGAAATGGAAAAAGCTGGGTTAATAAAGAAGTCTGAAAAAAGCCTGCCTGACGGTAGGCAGGGTTATTATGACAGATTTCGTGGCAGAGTAATGTTTCCAATCTCGGATTCCAGTGGTAGAGTTATTGCTTTTTCTGGCAGAATTTTTACAGATGATGGGAAATCTGCTAAGTATTTAAACAGTCCTGATACAATCCTGTTTAATAAATCCGCGGTTCTTTATGGTCTTGATAAAGCCAAAGAGTCAATTCGCAAGAATAATTTTTCTATTTTAGTTGAAGGTCAAATGGATTTGATTCTTTCTCATCAGGCGGGGTATAAAAATAATATTGAAACTTCTGGGACAGCTCTTTCGGACGAAACTGTTTCTAAGGAAAATGCAGTTTCTAATTTAGGTTTAGTTCGTCGTTTAACTCCGAACATAGTTCTAGCTTTTGATGCTGACAAAGCCGGTTTTGCAGCTTCAAATAGGGCAGGAAAAATAGCTCTTTCTTTAGGTATGGATGTTAAAGTTGCTAAAATGCCTGAGGGCGTTGACCCCGCTGATTTAATATCTAAAGGTGGCGTCACTGCTTGGAAGGAAGTTATTCGTGAATCCAAGCACATCATTGAGTTTTTATTGGATAGAATTTTAACAAACAAAGAAGAGGACATGCGTAAGGTTGGCAGAGAAATAAAGGAAAAAATACTGCCTTACGTGGATGCACTAGAGAGTTCTATTGAGAAGGTTCATTTCTTGAAGAAAATCAGTGATACATCTGGAATCCCAGTTAATGCCCTAGAAGATGATTTGAAAAAAGTTGGCGAAGAATCCAAGCACGAAAAAGAAGAAATCCAAGAAGCTATTGAGTCTGGTTTGTACAGAAAAGACCATATCTTAAATAGATTATTAGGAATAATACTTTGGCAGAAAAGCTTAAGTAAAACATCAATTGAGGTAGATAAAGTTTTAGTAGAATTGGCTGAGATTTTAAAAACAGAAGTAGAAAAAATTTTAGAAAATACCGAAAGCAATAAAGAAGATTTAATATTTGAAGCGGAGGTTTTTTATGGGGTAGAAGTTGATTTAGAAAAAGATGTTGAAGAATTACTTAATAATTTAAAAGAGGAACATCTAAAAGAAGAGCTGGGCCGCAAGATGAGGGAGCTACATCTGGCTGAAGAAAATAAGGACCAAGCAAAATCCTCGCAAGTTTTAAAAGAAATTAATGAT
>JAIOPY010000072.1 GCA_021413625.1 Candidatus Nomurabacteria bacterium
ATGAATTTCATCAATGAAAAGAATTATTTTTCCGTCGGCTCGTTCAATTTCTTTCATTATGCCTTTTAATCGCTCTTCAAACTCACCACGATATTTTGTACCAGCAATAAGGGAACCCAGGTCTAGCGAAACAAGTTCTTTTTCCTTTAAAGATTCAGGGACATTACCTTTAGTAATTAATTGCGCCAACCCTTCCACCACTGCAGTTTTTCCAGTCCCCGCCTCTCCAATTAAAATGGGATTATTTTTGGTGCGGCGAGAAAGTATTTGCATGATACGAGTTATTTCTGTATCTCTGCCAATAACTGGGTCTAATTTATCTTCTTTGGCTAATTTGGTTAAGTTGCGAGTATATTTAAGAAGCATTTTAAACTTTTTTGGTTCAGTAACATCAGTAATATTTTGACTTCGCAGTTCTTCTAAAACTTTTAGAACAGTGTCTTTATGAATTCGGAAACGAGCTAAAGTTTCGCGCGCCTCTCCTGTTACTTCAAGCATTGCAATAAAAAGATGCTCGGTTGAAACAAAGTCATCTTTTAAAAATTCTGCGATTTTTGCTGAATGTTCTATGACCTGCGCTAAATCAGGGTTAAGGTAAATTTGATACGCTGGAGAAAGAGTACTGTGAGAATCAGGCAATTCAATAAGTTCCAAAACTGAATCCGTCAAAAGCATGGAGTCAATCTCCAGTTTGTCTAAAATTGAGTTCACCATGCTTTCCTCTTGTAAAAGCAGAGCTGCAAGCAAATGAAGAGAGGAAACATGGTTTACTCCACGTTCAATAGCAAGCTCGTGGGCTTTTTTGATTGCATCTTTGGCTTTAGTTGTAAATTTGTTAAGTGGTGGCATATATTTTTATTATAGTTAAAAATTCCTAAAACTCTAGTGAGATAATACTATTCTGTCACCTGCGCTAAAGACTCAGAAATAACACTAATAGGCGCAAAGGAGTTAGTTTCATTAAAAAGCGCCATTCCTAAAACCTCTCCTTCTAGGTTAAGCACTATTCCACCAGCATTAGATAAAGTTGCATTTATTTTTAGATTTTTATCTCCTTCAAAAATCATTGAAGAAATATTATTACCCAAAACAAGTATCTTCTGACCAATTTTCATTTTGGACAAATCTCCAAAAACTGGAAGAGTGTAAGTTAAGACACTTTGTTCATCAACTGCTTTATCTACTTTTAGAAAAGAAAAACCTCTAGAGTCGGTAGATAAAAATTCAGCTCTAAATTTTCCGCTATCGTTTTGAGCGAAATAAGTTCCTTTGCCTTGCACAAACAAAGCATCTGCAACAATAATGTTTTTATCAGAAACAGCAAAACTACGTCCAGCAGAAACTTCCACTAAATCATTATTTTCATTTCTTATTTCTTTAGTCAAAATAAAGACAGCAGATTTATTTTTAGCAATAGCATCCACGACTAAATCTTCTTCTTTAATCACAACAGTTTCTATAGTGGTCTTGCCTTCTACTTGTTGAATTTTCTCAACTGTTTGTTTAATAACACGGTTAATAGGCACGGTTACAGAGTCAGGCGCCTGCTCCATTAAAGTAACTGTAGTTATACCAGTGGCAATAGAAGTAATGAAGGAAAGAAGTATTGCGAGTAGTATTAACTGTGATTTGTTTAGGTCGTTAATATCCATAGGTTAATTATACCATTTTTTTAATTTCGTCAAAATTTCTTCCAAAGATGCGACTGTGTAGTCAATATCTTTTTTATTAGTTCCTTTACCAAATGAAAAACGAACTCCGCCAATTTCAGGATTAGAACTTGGTCTAAGAGCTTCTATTACATAGGAGCCATCTTTTTTAGAACTCTTACAAGCGCTTTTAGATGAGGTCATAATACCACAACTAGATAATTCAATTACCAAAAGGTCACTAGGGATTGTGGGAATAGTTATGCTTACACTATTTGGCAAACGATTCACTAAATCACCATTTACCAACATTCCCACATTCTTGAGAATATGAGAATGTTCAAGTTGATTGAAAAAATAATCCCGCAATAAAGTTAATCTTTTCACTTCCTTATCTTTATTCTGGTCCATTTCTTTAAACGCAGAGGAAAATTTTAAAATTTCTGCCAAGTTTTCTGTGCCAGGACGTAAGCCTAGTTCTTGGTCTCCCCCACCCATTATTCTAGAAATAGAAACATTATTTTTTTTATAAAGCACACCAACTCTCCCCGCTCCTTCTATTTTAGAGCCAGAGAGGGTCAGTAAATCTATACCTAATTTTTCTACATTTAAATCTAAATAGTTTGCTGCCTGAACCGCATCAGTATGAAATACAGGATAGGTATTAGGCACTAGGCTTTTGGCTATAGTTTTCTTGTAGTGCCTAATTTCTTTAGCAATTTCTTTAATGGGCTGAATAGTTCCAATTTCGTTATTAGCATACATCACAGAAACTAAAATTGTATTATTTTTTAATACTTCTTTAATTTTTTTTGAACTCACTATTCCATTTGTCTCAACTGGAACTATGGTGATTCGGGCAAAACCCCTTTTCTCTAAAAGTGTATAGAACTTGGGTTCGGCAAGACGCCAGCAGCGTAATCTAGGTAGATTTTCTTTAGTTTTTTTCGGTCTTGGCCGTTTGATTTAGGCATAAAAATAGTATATATTGAAAGTCTATGAATATAAAGCTCCAGATTATTTTTTTGGTTTTTACCCTTGTAAGCATTTTAATAGGGGCTTTTTGGGTAGTTAAAACAGAAAAACGCCTAAAAAGATTTTTCTTAGGGAAAAAAGCTAAAGATTTGGAATACACCATAATTACTCTTAGTGAAGATATTGAAAAACTAAAAAAAGCAAAAGAGAGCATGGAGAAAGACATTGCTTTAATTAATGCAAAACTTAAAAAAAGCATTCGTGGCTTAGAGACCATACGCTTTAACCCGTTCCCTGACCAAGGCAGTAATCAAAGCTTTGCTATCTCTATGGCAAACGAAGATGGAGATGGCGTTGTGATTTCAAGTTTATATGCCAGAGAAAGAATGAGTGTTTTTGCTAAACCAATAAAAAATGGAAAGTCAGAATATGAATTAACCGCGGAAGAAAAAGAAGTTTTAGAGAAAGCCAGAGTAAAATAAATGGAAAAAAATAATCAAAAACAAAATACAACAATAAGACCTCCTGTGGTAGTAATCATGGGTCATATTGACCATGGTAAATCAACCCTACTTGATTATATAAGAAAAACCAACGTGGTAGAAAAAGAAGCTGGAGGCATTACCCAGCGTATTTCAGCCTATGAAGTAGTTCACAAAGACGAAGAAGGTAATGACAGAAAAATAACTTTCCTAGACACTCCCGGTCATGAAGCTTTTTCAAAAATGCGTGAACGGGGCGCGCAAGTAGCTGACATTGCAATACTTTTAGTCTCTGCAGAAGACGGAGTAAAACCACAAACTCTAGAAGCTTGGAAGACCATAGTAGAAAGCAAAACCCCTGCTATTGTGGCTATTAATAAAATAGATAAACCTGGCGCGGATGTTGAAAAAACAAAAATGGGCTTAGCAGAAAATGAAATTTATTTAGAAAATTATGGAGGCAAGGTTCCTTTTACTTTAATTTCCGCTAAAACTGGAGAAGGTATAGATAGTTTACTATCTTTGATAAATATTCTGGCAGACATGGAAGACTTTACTGGAGATGCAAATGTAAACGCTAGTGGCTATGTAGTTGAAACAAATCTAGACCCTAAATGCGGAGTAGAAGCTTCACTCATTATTAAAAATGGTTCACTAAAAAAAGGCATGCTAGTAGTGGTGGAAGACTGTATTTGCTCTACCCGAATGATGGAAAACTTCAAAGGCGAAAATATTAATGAAGCCACCTTCTCCTCCCCTATACGACTTATCGGTTTTGACAAAATGCCTAAAGTTGGAGCAGAGTTTAAATCTTTCTTAAAGAAAAATGAAGCTCTGGAATACATAGAAAGTTGGAAAATTAATTCCAAAAGCCCAATCAAAGCAACCAAAGGAACCGAGGGGGCTATGGATAAAAAATTAATCCCAATTCTTTTAAAAGCTGATACTTCAGGCTCCATAGAAGCATTGGAAAGAAAATGCAGAATTTAAAATAATTCAAAAAGGCGCTGGCCCTATATCTGAATCCGACATGAAAAGCGTAAATGAAGAAACCCTTGTGATTGGCTTCAATGTGAAAGCCGATAAAAGCGCTATTGAAGTGGCGGAAAAGAAAAACATAGTAATAAATTTCTTTGACATAATTTATAAAATGACAGAATGGCTAGCAGTAGAAATGGAAAACCGAAGACCAAAAATTGAAACTACTGAAGTTACTGGACGAGTGAAAGTGTTAAAAGCTTTTAGTAAAACCAAAGAAAGACAAATACTGGGAGGAAAAGTCGTGGAAGGCAGAATTGCTTTAGAGAGAACTGTTAAAATTATGCGTAGAGAGTTTGAAATTGGTAAAGGTAAGATAGTAAACCTAGAAAAAGGCAAAGTGAAAGTCGGCTCTGTAGAAGAAGGCGACGAATTCGGCATGATGATTGAATCAAAAATAGAAATTGTTCCAGGCGATATTATTGAATCTTTTAATATTACTCAAAAATAAATGAAAGATTTAAACATAAACCAAGATGGCAGACAAGGTAAGGCAGCTAACTTAATAAAAGAATTATGCGCTCAGTTTTTAGGACGTGAAAACAACAACACTTCTCTAATTACTGTGACTGCATGCTCTGTGTCCCCTGATTTAAAAAGGGCAACATTATTTATGACGGTACTCCCTGAAAATAAAGAGCAGGAAGCTTTAGGTTTTGTGAAAAGAAAAAGGTCTGAACTGCGAGAATATTTAAAGAAAAATATGGCAACTAAAACAATTCCTTTTATTGATGTCATGATAGACAAAGGTGAGAAGAATAGGCAAAAAATTGACGAATTGCTTTTAGAAAAGTAGGATTTAAATAAGGCCTGGTAGCCAAGTGGCATGAGCGTAGCGAACTGACAATATGCCATTCCTCTGCGCAGGGTAATTATGAGTATAATTTGATAAAATAAAGTTTCGGCCTGGTAGCCAAGTGGTAAGGCATTCCTCTGCAAAAGGAATATACGGCGGTTCGATTCCGCCCCAGGCCTCAAAATTTTTTTCTTATTTGTTGTGGGCAAGGAGGGACTCGAACCCTCAAGCCTTGCGGCATTAGTTCCTAAGACTAACGCGTATACCAATTCCGCCACTTGCCCAAAATTATTTTTTGCCTCACACATTGCGAAGCAATGTGCGCCCAGAGGGGATCGAACCCCCGACCTTATCCTTAAGAGGGATCTGCTCTACCAGCTGAGCTATGGGCGCATTTCAAACTAACAATAACAAAACCTGCGGAGTGCCCGAGGTGGGGGTCGAACCCACATCCCTTGCGAGACACGATTTTAAGTCGTGCGCGTATACCAATTCCGCCACTCGGGCGATAGAATAGATTATATGTATAAAATACTTAAATTACAAGCTTTTTGAGCTCTTTAACCAAATACTTGACTTTTATATATGAATATGCTATACTATTAGTATGAGTAAAATATATAATTCAACAATTAAATACAACTTGATTTTAACCTTAATAATATTAGTTATTTTTGCAACAGCTACAGTAGCTTTCTTACCAAAGGAAGTAAGCGCAGAAGGTGGAAGAAATATTCATTTCGGACCTAATACTAAGAACGACAGTTCCCCTAGAATTGATTCTGAAAGTGCAAGCAACGGCATAAACTATTCAAGTAATACTGGTAGTGGTATCCCTAGTACAACCTATGTATATACAGCGCCTAAAAGTACTACAACTACCACAACTGCAAAGAAAACTACTACAACTACTGCAGCAAAAACAAGTGATGATAGTTTAAATGGACTTGCAGCTAGTGCTTTGTTTGGAGACGATAGTTTTCTACCTTCAGGTTTAACTCAATGGTTGCTCTTACTTATATTAATCTTATTCCTGATAATATTGGTTAGAAAAACTTTTGGGGCAGAACGCGCATATCACGCGACCCCTCTAAAACATCATTAATTTAAGCCTCAAAAAGCCCCCTGTTTAGGGGGCTTTTTAGCTTGACTTTTAGGTGATTATATGATACAATATATTGGTTAAATGACCTTTGAAAACTATATAAAAATGAACAGTCTGGCTATAAAGTAGCTAGCTAAATTCTGGCTTTTTTATTGTCAGACTGTTCAGTGTTAGTTTTTGTGGTTTTTAATTACAGCCCGCGCCCAGCGGGCGCTTAACAAGCGCCTATCGGCGCGGAAAAAGGAAGTGACAGATGGATGTTACCCTAACCCTAGAACAGGACGACCATGGGGTCGTC
>JAIOPY010000009.1 GCA_021413625.1 Candidatus Nomurabacteria bacterium
AATCATATTCTTGGTTTATATATCCCATTTTTATTTCTTTAAGTTCATTTTTTTCCTCTTCATTCAATTCATCCTCAACCACGTGTCTTTTTGGAATAATCATGTGATGAACTTTAGCCACTGAGTCGTAAGGAAATAAGTTATCTATTATTTTCCAATAATTAAACTCTTTTATTGAATTGTCATCACATAAACCGCATTTTTCTGCCAAGAAACCACTTTCTATAAACTTCATGTATTTTTCATGTGTCTCTTTTGTTCGTAATTGTGCCATAAGTATTTTATTTATATAGATGATAACATATTTGAACTAAAGCAACAGCTATGGTGGTATTAAGTTAAATATAGGCTATACTATATATAGTTCATATATTATGAAAAGTTTCTTTGTCTCAAAAACTTTCTTTTCTTTAATTGCGATTTTTCTATTTATTAGTATATTTTTTAGTGTAACTTCTTGGGATACTTTACTTGCGGCAAATGATAAAGACAAAACACCGCCAGTTATTTCTGACCTTCGCGCAGAATCAGTCACATTAAACTCAGTAGTAATAATGTGGACGACTGACGAACCAGCCGATTCTGATATTAGATACGGCATTGACCCGCTTATCAACCACAATGGTCCATTTGACCCTGAACTTGTATTTTCTCATGCTATTTCTCTCTCAGAGCTTATTCCAGCAACAACTTATGCTTTTTGTGTTAGGTCCAAGGATGAAAGAAATAACAAAGCGGATGCTTGCGACACATTTATTACACTTGCAGAAGCTCCATTACCTGCGCCATCTGGTGGAAGTGGCAGGAGAGCTGAAGAGCCAAACTCAGTATCCGTTTCTGGTTTTGCTTATCCTAATGCAAAAGTCATTGTCTCGTTTCGTTCTTTGCCTTTTAAGCATGAATTTGAAAAGGAGACCACTGCCAATGTGGATGGTTCATTTTCGGTATCGTTTAGTAGTTTTTTACCAGGGTTTTATATGTTTTCAATATACGGGGTAGATGAAAATGGTGTGTCGTCTGTGAGAAAGGGACTTCGTTTTGATTTCGTCAGTGGGATAGGTCTGAAAACTTTTAAAGATAAAGTGCTTCTCCCTCCAACAATTGCTCTTGCTAGGGATGTGGTAGGGTGGGGCGATAACATAGTGGTGTCAGGTAGTACTGTGCCTAATGTTGGCGTGTTGGTTGATGCTGGTGATGCGTCTTTTGAAACAAGAAGTGATGATTCTGGTTTTTATGAAATAACTATCAACACTGCGCGTTTCATGCCAGGAAAAATTTCTATTAGAGCCCGTTCGTCTTTAATATCTAAACTTGGCTACGACTACTCTCTTTCAAAAATAGTTACTATAAGTTTTACCACAGTTCCCAAAGCAGACCTAAACCAAGACGGTGCGATAAATATTAAGGACCTTAGTATTTATCTTGCAAAACCTGTTGATATGAATAGTGATGGTCAAGTAAATATTACAGATACAAGCATTTTTCTTAGAGCATTTACTAGAACTTATAACTCACAATGAATAAAATATTTTATATTTTCATAATTTTTATAATATTAATTTTTGGTATTTTTACAATTACCACTCCCGTGTTGGCGGCAACTATCTCCTTTTCAGCTCCTGAGAATGCATCTATTGGTGACGAGTTTTCCTTAGGTGTCCTTATTAATTCAGCTGACAAGGGGTTTAACGCTGCCGAGGGCAATATTGTGTTTCCGTCCGATTTACTTGAAGTAGTATCTATTGATACTACGCCTTCTGCCACAGTTTTTAATTTTTGGCTCAGCCTGCCATCATTTTCAAATGAGCTCGGGTCAATATCATTCTCGGGTGGCACCACTAGTGGTATTGCAGGTTCTGCAACGCAAGTACTTTCAGTTCGTGTTCGCGCTAAAGGTAGCGGTAGCGCGCTGATTACCGCAAGTGACGCATCTATCAATGCTTCTGATGGTAGCGGTTCTAATATTCTTGAAAAGATTGATTCAAAATTTATAACAATTAACCAAGCGGTGGTTGTAGTTCCAGTAAAACCAAAACCAGTGTTGCCACAAACACAACCAATAAAACAAGTGGAAGTGAAGCAAGAAAAACCAGCAGAAAAAAAACCAAGTACCATGTTGTTTACCGACCGTGGCTTGCGTTTCCCGCAGATTTTATCAGTGACACCAGTACTCCATAAGCAAGTCGGAGCGGACCTTTTTATTTCAGGAATCGCCTTAGAAGGTACTCATGTACACCTTGCGCTTCATCGTGAGGGGATTCCATATAAAGAGATTGTTGCAATAGTGAATTCTACTCTAGCATGGGAGGGTGCGATGACGAACATTTTTGCCTATGGAACCTATACTCTTACCGCATGGTCTGAAAACATTAATAACAATCAGAAGAGTTCAATCATCACATGGGAACCTATTAAAATCTATCCGCCATTTAGCATCCACTACTTCGGGGATAGGTTTTTATTACCGTGGTATGCGGCAACTACCGCTCTCATCGGGATACTCGTTGGCATCCTAGGAGTATTTTTATTATGGCGTTATGTTATACGACGTGAGCCGTATCAAACCCGCTTCGTAAAGATTGCGCTTTTAATCTCCATCTTTGCATTCATTGGCATGTTTGCTACTTCCTACATTATTTGGCAGAGGGAGTACCGTTCTGAAGCGACCTTTTGGGAAGATACTGAGGTTCCTTGTATTTTACGCGCCCCATCGTATATTGACGTATTCAGTTCAGCACAACTTTCTATATATGTGGATGGTAAGCTACAGCAAATACCAATTGAAGTTGGATTTTCTCCTAAGTGTGTTGCTCAGGTTCATACTCACGATGATACGGGCAATCTTCACTTTGAGCGTACAGAACGCCCGATAACACTTGCTGACTTCTTTGCAGTAGCAGAGATATCTTTAAGTCAGAAGGGCTACACTCTTTCAATCACGATTAATGGAGAAGATTATACCGACCGTGTTGATTCCTATGGTCTCCAAAACGGAGATGTTATTGTGGTTAAATATTCTACTCTTTAAAGAAGTTATAATTTATTTTTTATCCATAAACGAGGAAAGCCACCAAAAGGAGAGAGCTTGATGGCTGTCCTCTGGTGGCTTTGTTTTTTGTCTCCTTTCAATTATTTTGGACAGGGGTCTCCGACGTGAATTGTCATCGGAGTAAATCCACCCTGAAGTTCAACTTCTTTGCCGAAATGTCCCGCGATGTAGTTCAACGACACCCGACACTCATTGTAGCCGTGGTAGTTGCCACGAGAGTTTTGAGCCCGAATGTTTCGGACCACGCCTTTGTAGGCGCCATCAAACAACAGCCCTACTTGAGCGCCATCTGAAGAACTGTCTTCAAATGTGCCAGCGTCAATTATCGTGACGTCGTCGGGATTTCCGTGGTAAAAAGTATGGCTACTAACAGAGAGACCATACCCGAGCATGTTGAGTCGCGAGGTCACATGGATGTTAGAGAACTTAGAGCCGGTGTGGTCACCATCCCACTTCTTGCCAGTTTTTGGGTTGTAGTGACCAGTATCCATGTATCCTACATTGAAGCCACCTATCGCCCACTTGTTGACGTGAGTGATGGTAACGTCGCGGATTTCACAGTTGGGTCCGCCACCGACTAGTAGGTCAAAGTCGGTGTTGTCAATGAGGGTAATGTTGTAGATTTTCCCACCATTGCAATACACCACCGTCATGCCGTCGGCGAGCGGGAAGTTGTTGACATACGGGTAAAAAGGATACACTCGTTCTTCAGCATCAAACCCGTTGTAGGCGGAGAGAATGTTGTAGATGTGAAAACGCTCTCCGAAAACGCCGAACCCAGAACCGCAGGGTGCGTTGATTGAGTCAATGTCGTGAGCGATGTAGCCCACGCCATGGGTCTCTATGTTGGCGGGTCGCCGTGAACCTTCCCAGCAGTGGAGACGAGGGTCACGGTCGTATCTGCGTCCATCAAGTATGATGTTTGCGATTGCATAGTACGACGCGTTCGCATACATCATTTGTTCTCGTCCGTGGTTGACCCACAGTGGGTCGTAGCCAAGGTTCACATCCGCGATGAATGTGGCCTTGCCTTCCAGTGACTCAATGACTGTATAGTCTATGAGAAGCTTCAGCCCACGGTCCAGAATGTACCCGGGTTTCCCAGGGTACACGATTACTCTGTTGCCCGTGTTCAAACACGCTTGAATGGCAAAAGAGTCTGGAATCCAATCGTTCGGATTTGCGTGGGGGAGGCACAGCGGACGCTCTTGCGCGTTTGCGCTTGGAACGGAGACGAGGACGAGAAGGGCGCAGCAAAGCGCGCCCACGAAGGTACGGTAATTGCTCTGCATAGGCCCTCCAGGGTCTAAGAAATTGAAAGGTTGACGAGGAACGAATTAGCGCTAATAAAACATTAGCACTAGGAGAGGTGAATGTAAATTGTTTTTTATTTACATCTAGCCTAAAGGGTAAATTTATGGTAAAACGATAAAAATATATTGCAAAACGATATGGATATGCTAAAATCTGCGTATGAAAGAAAATATAACAAAAAAGGGCTCCACGTTGTTTTTAAAGTTCGCTCTCATTATACTCGCGTTTATTGCAGTTGTATTTTGCTTGATATTGTTCTTTGGATTTGAAGGCGAAGGCATTCGCCACGTGCCATACCTTCAGCGTTTTCTAGACCCGTTTTTAATACTTATGTTTTCTACAGTTATTCCTTTTTATGTAGCGCTTATCCAAGCTTGGAAACTATTAACTTATATAGACCAGAGTTTGGTCTTTTCGGAGAACTCAGTTCAAGCTCTAAAAAATATTAAATACTGTGGAGTAGTTATGAGTTTGATCTATGCATCTGCAATGCCGATTGTTTTTAGATTCGCCGAACAAGATGACGCGCCGGGAGTTATCATTGTCTGGGCGGCGATTATCGGCGCGCCGATTGTAGTTTCAGTTTTTGCGGCAGTACTAGAAAAGTTGGTAAGGAGCGCGATAGATATAAAAACGGAAAATGATTTAACAGTTTAGATAAATATATGCCAATCATCATAAATTTGGATGTAATGCTTGTAAAAAGGAAAATGAGTTTAACTGAACTCTCCGAAAAGGTGGGCATAACTATGGCTAACCTATCTATTTTGAAAAATGGCAAAGCCAAAGCCGTGCGCCTGCCGACATTGGAAGCTATCTGCAAAGCGCTGGACTGCCAGCCTGGTGACATTTTGGAATACAGAAATGAAAATTACTAAATAATTAGTTACTGGTGAAATACTTTAGTTTCATATTCACGTAAAAATAAAGTTTCTAAGTTGGGCTCAACATCTGCTAGGGGGTTTGGTGTGCCCTCTTTGTAGTGCACTACTGTTTTGAAAGGTAAAATCTTTAGTCCTGCACCTATAGTTTTTGAAGTAGGGCTAAAAAATACCTGTCCTAAGGCGTTAACTCCAGCTGAATCTCCCGCGATTGTTTTGTTAAGAAATACTTCGTTTAAGTTTTTGTATTTTTCTAGCACTGCCATTAATCTTGCTGTGCGACCACCATGAAGATATATGACATCTGCCCACTCACAATCTTTAATAAATGTTTCTTCGGAAGTTACTTTGAAAACCAAGTTTTGTGAACCTTTATTTTTATTAAATGAATCTTTATCTTGTGTTGTTCTTAACTCCACCATTTCCGTTCGCTCAGCAAAGTAAACTAAAAGTATGTTTACATTTCCAGATGTATCTTTTAATATTTCTGTAAAAAATGCGTCATCTTCTTGAATTGGTGCTTGTCCAGCATCAAAACCTCCATGTAAAACAAATTTTGTCATGTTTTGATTATAGCAAACTTATTTACTGGGTGTTGTGATATGAAGTTTGAACTATTTTGAGACTATAACCTTAAAACCCCCGTAAGCAAAACGTTTCATATCCATAGGCATTGGCATATTTTTCCATTTAGGGTCATCCATTGCTGGGTCCTTCATAACTTTTGCATTAACTTGGTCCCGATGTTTTTTTGATTTATATGTAATATAAGAAAACCAAACCGTTTCTCCTTTCTTTAGTTTCATCATTTTAGGAAATGGAAAAGTAATTCCTTTTGGCTTGGCATCGTCTATCATGCACTCTTTATAATCAAGTGCTCCATGCTTCTTCCACATTTTAGCACCCAGCTGTGCCATTTTTTTATAAGCCGAAATTTTATTTTTAGGAACTACTAACACAAACCCATCTACATAGTTTTCTTTTGACATATAATTATTTATCTAAATTTTTAATAATCTTATTATACCAATTATACGTAATTGATTAAAGGCTATAATTGTATTATTGTAGGTGTATTGGGAGATCGTCTAATGGTAGGACAATGGATTCTGGATCCATTTATCTAGGTTCGAGTCCTAGTCTCCCAGCACTTTTAACTTTAAGTTTGGTATACTTTCCTTATGGAATCTGAAAATATAGACGTAGCTTTTTTTCAAGATCTTGAAACGAAACTTCATAAAAAAGAAGTACGTAATTCACCTAAACTTGTGTCTGAATTGCTTGCAGATGATTTTATTGAATTTGGTAGCTCTGGATTGGTATACGATAAAAGTACAACTTTAAATTCTTTAGGAAAAGAAGAAGTAGATTTAGAAATAACAGTAGATAATTTCAGGGTGCAGAAATTATCAGAAGGTGTGGTGTTGGTAAATTACAAAACCTCAAAATTGAACCCAAAGATAGACTCAAATTTTGAATCATTGCGAACCTCGATCTGGAAATTTTTAGATGGAAAATGGCAATTGATTTTTCATCAAGGTACAAGAATTGAGGCTTAGTTGGGTTCCAAAGTTGCATAAGGTACTCAGTTCGCAAGTTTGATATAATATGAAGTAGTTAAAGATAAGAAGAATACAGGCATTATTTCTTGCGGTACAGGCGTGGGGATAGAAGTGGGAGCTAATAAATTAAAAGGAATCCGTGCATGCTTAGCAAACGATGAGAAAGTTGCGACATACGCTCGTGTTTATGATGACTGCAACGTTTTATGCCTTGTGGGTTGGGAGAGCGACGAGGAAAAAATAAGTAGAATTTTAGAAGCATGGTTGAGTTCCGAATATGATGGAAATATTGACCGATTAAAAATGTTCGATGCCTTTGATGTTTGGGGTGGGAAGGCTTAATAAGGTTCCAACTTCGTACCAGACAGCCAGCAAGTAAAATAATGAAGAAAGATTTAAGAAAATTTAATCCAGAAAAAATTGCGGAACTGGATTTGAATATGTGGCAAGCATATTATAGTCATAATTTTTTTAAATTATTTCTTTTACTATTGCGGCTCAACCATGAATTTTTTGGGTTAGACTATTTTCATACTTTACAGGCGGCTTACTATTCTGCTTCTGCCGCAATTAATTTCCGTCGAAATAAAGAAAAAGAAAACTCGGAAATTATTATTGAGAAGCTAACCAAATCTTTTAAGATAATATCAGACAATAATATTGAAAAATTTGATTATGGAAAAGCTGCCGAATTAGAATTCGGGTGGTGGATGATTCACCGATACCCAAAAGCATATCAAACCTCATTAAAAGAAGGACTTGCGCAAGCTATGGCTAAAACTTACAATACTGATTCCTTAAAACTTAAAGAATACGCGGATTACCGAGCTCAGGCAATGATATTGAGAGACAAGGCAAAAATTACAGGAAAAGAGACTGATTGGGATGAAATTGCATATTTGTTAAGGAAATCTTTTAATTCTCTTCATTTAAATGTTCAATAAAGGTTCCAACTTCGCACCAAACACCCAGCTATTATGTTAAACTAAATACATGAAAAAAATAATCATAGGAGTAATTACCATTATCGTATTTCTTATTGCAGTTTTTTATACATTTAATGCATATATCTATAACGAAAAGCAGGCGCCCGCGGTAACCGATTTTAAAGACGTGGAATATCTTATTGATGGCGCATCTATACAGCTCAAAGATGGATTTTCTGAAATAGAAACTGCGCCAGGCGCTGCATCAAAGATTACAACTCGTTATTTCGGAAACGAGTACATGACTGATCTGGATAATGATGGACGGAAGGATGTTGTCTTTCTGCTGACACAAGACACAGGAGGAAGCGGAGTTTTTTACTACGTGGTAGCTGCGCTTAGTACTGAAAGTGGATATGTGGGATCTGATGGATATTTACTTGGCGACAGAATTGCTCCACAAACAATAGAAATGAGTCCCAATCCAAAACATAAGAATGTAATAGTTGTTAATTACGCCGATCGTGCTCTTGAGGAGCCAATGGTAGCGCAGCCATCTATTAATAAGAGCGCTTATCTGAAACTTGATATTGCAAATATGATGTGGGGAATTGTTGAACCTGATTTTGAAGGAGAGTCTCGCTAAGTTCGTAAAACGGTTCCAACATCGCACCAAACAGCCAGCTCGTATTTTTTAAGTAATAATTTTATTATAAAATGACTTAACATGGAAAAGTTATACAAAGGAGATGAAATTGCTAAAAAAGTAATAGATTTCTGTTTAGGGAAGTATAAATTTATCTTTATCTCAGGCAACGGAGGTTCTGGTAAGACAACTCTTAGTCATCAATTGGTAAAAGAAATTAACTCGCGTGGGCTTCATGCTAATTGTATTGATATGGATGAGTTCATGATTGATAGCAAGATTCGTAAAAGCTCTAAAAAAGAATGGGTTGACGCACTAGGTAATAAAAGAATCAGTTACCTAACATGGGCATTTAAGGAGTCGTATAATCTAGATTCTTTAGAAACATGCATTCATTCTTTAAAGAACGGGAAGGATTGTTCTTATAAATCTAAAAGTGGCGAAGAGGTAGTATTAAAATCGGAATGTTCTATTACAATAATTGAAGGGGTAGGTACTGCTTTTCTTAAAAAAGAGGAAATAACATACGGTATTTTTGTGATGTGCGATTTTAAACATGAAGTGGATAGACGCATAAACAGGGCTCGTGATGGAGAAACTAATTTGTCTCGGGAAGAAGTTGAAGGTAAAGCTACAGAAAGAAACGAACAGTTTGAAGTAACTATTTTACCAGAAAAAAACAAATTTGATTTGGAGCTATGGAGCTTGGATGACCACTCTTTTAGAATTGATAGGGATAATTTAACGGTGCTATAATTACCTTATGAAAAACTTTTTAAAATTTAAAGCTTGGCCAGTAGTGGCAGGGCTAGTGGGCGCATTTATTATTATGATGATATTTGAATATGTTAACTCTTTCTTTTATCCATTACCAGAAGGTTTGGATATAAAAGACACAGCAGGGCTTCAAGCGTTTACCGCAACACTTCCATGGACTGCATACATACTTGTATTTCTCGGCTGGTTGCTGGGTGCATTTAAGGCTGGTTGTGTTACCACATACCTTTCTAAAGAACGCACGTATAAACTTTCGTTTATAGTGGGACTAATTCTTACACTTCTAGGTATTGCAAACAACATCATGATTGGGCACGATATGTTTTTCAATATTGTTGGTATTCCGATGTTCCTTGTATTCACTTATCTTGGACATAAATATATTCTTAGATTACGTCGCACGATTTAATTTTATAGACATCTTGTTGCTCTAAATTTTGTTTCCTGTTATTATCTAGCAGTCGCTTATTAATATTTTAAAATAATTTGTTTATGATTCATTCAATGTTGCATCGTTTGCACAATACCGACTTAGGTATTCTTTTAATTCGTATTGCTATCGGTGTTGTTTTTATAAATGCTGGTTGGTTAAAAGTTTCTAGTATGGAACAAGTGGTAACTGGTTTTGGTTCAATTGGCATACCAGCATTTCTAGCTTACTTTGTAGCTTATGCAGAATTTCTGGGTGGAATATTATTTGTTCTTGGCTTATTTGTCAGATACGTTGGGGTCATAACTTCTGTTATCATGCTGGTTGCTTTATTTAAAGTTCATTTTGTAAATGGCTTTAGTTTGGCAAATGGCGGATATGAATACGTTTTAGTGTTATTACTCGGCTCCCTAGCTATGGTTACCCTAGGCGCAGGTTCATACTCACTAGCGCACTACTTGAAACTTTCAAAATAAAAGGCTGTTTTGCGATTTCTTCCTTTTAAGTTATACTAATTTTGTCATGGAGTTTTCACTGTCCAAAATGCTTAAAAGGGAAGACCCTAGTAGAAAAAACAAGGTTGATATCCTAGATTTAATGGCTGCTTTTCGGGAAGAAGTAAAATCCCTGAAGATTGAGGGTGTAGATGTCGCGCATCTTATCGGCGAAGATATGGAAATGTGGAAGAGACGAAGGGTGGCAAGCGAGCGAGAATTACAAGAATATGAGGCTTCAATAAGGGGAGACCGCATGAGTTTTGGACCTTCTAGATTTAATTTCTATAAATATCTAAGACAACATAAAAATAGATTTAATTAGTGAAAAATAATTTTATTTCAAAACTTAAAAAAACTCTCTCTAGCTCACATTTTCGTTTTGCTACGCTTTTTATTATTTCCATTTTAATTTTAGTTTTTGCTATACCAGAGATAATAAGTGGCAGGGTTTCTTATAGAAAAGGTGATGAAGTTGCAAATGTTGTGGAAGTGCCCAAAATAGTTATTCCTGTTTTAGATGTTGTTGCTTATGAGAAAAAAATAAATGACATAGCTAATAATCCAATTCCTCCTGTGGTGCCTCCAAAGTTTGACCCAGTTACTGGAGCTCAAATAATAGAAGAACCAGAACCTGTGGTAAAACCAACTCTTTGGCCACCACAAACAGTTTATCCAAATGCTGGGGCGTTACTACCTTTTAATCGTATTATTGCTTACTATGGTAATTTGTATTCCAAGAAGATGGGAGTCTTGGGAGAATATGAAGAGTCTATAATGCTCGCAAAACTAGATGAAGAAGTAAAAAAGTGGGAGATGGCAGACCCTAATACTCCTGTAATGCCTGCGCTTCATTATATTGCGGTAGTAGCGCAGGCTAGCGCGGGAGAAGATGGAAAATACAGAGCTCGTATGCCAGATTCAGAAATAGATAAAGTGCTAGCTATAGCGGCTAAAATCAATGCAATTGTTTTTTTAGATATCCAAGTCGGTTTCTCCACCATTCAAGATGAACTGCCAAGACTGGAGAAGTATTTAAAATTACCAAACGTGCATTTAGGTATGGACCCCGAATTTTCTATGAAACATGGCATACGCCCAGGCAAAGTGGTGGGCACTTATGATGCTGTGG
>JAIOPY010000010.1 GCA_021413625.1 Candidatus Nomurabacteria bacterium
TGGTGTTACAAGTTTCCGAGCTAGATGTATCTAAGCTTGTGCCAAATTTACCGATTGAAATTTCCATTGACGCTATTCCAAACGAAGTATTTAACGGTATTCTCAAAACTGTAAATTCTAGAGAAACTGAAATTGATGGTGTGCCAGTATATGAAGCTTTTGTGGAGCTTGCGTCTGATGAGCGAATAAAAACTGGCATGAGTGCTAGCGGTGTTGTCATTTTAGCAAAAAAAGAAAATGTTTTAGCTGTGCCATCCTACTTAGTTAAAAAAGATAGTGGTAAGAATTTTGTAGAGGTAGTCTTGCCTGATGGCAGCACCGAAGAAAAAGAAGTTGTTCTAGGACTTCAGGGCACAGACAGTATGGTTGAAGTAATTTCTGGTCTTGAATTAGGTGAAAAGGTTCTTTCCAACGGTGTTAAAAAATAATAATGAAAAATAGTAAATTTGTTACAAAAAAATGGCTAAACATATTGCGAGTCGGTTACTTTCTGGCTATTAGGCAGATAAAAGGTTCAAACAAAGCCACCACTTTTCTTATTGTTTTTATCATGATGCTAACTTTCTTAAACCTAGTGGTGGTCTCAGGTGTTTTGATTGGTTTAATAGAAGGAGGCAACAAGGCTAATAAAGAACAATATACTGGAGATGTTATTATCACTACGCTTTCTGGCGAGAAAGATATCGGTCATTCCCATGAAATTGAAAACACTCTGGCTAAAATGCCAGGAGTTGGAAACTATAGTGTGCGGTATTTAGAGTCTGGGCAAATTGAAGCAAATTATAAAACCAGAAGAGATTTTAGCGTGCTTCAAGACATAGCTGGCACTCAAGTGGTAGGACTGACATTAGAAGATGAAGAAAAATTGTCTAATATTTCCAAATTCGTGGTAGAAGGAGAATTTTTAAATGAAAACGAAAGTGGTTATATACTAATCGGCGCAAATTTATTGTATAGGTATTCCGCTGGTTTTGGAGATTTCTTTGCTTCGCTTGATGGAGTGTATCCAGGAGACGAAGTGAAGGTGACTGTGGGAGATAATACTAAAACTTTTATTGTTAAAGGAATTTTAGACACAAAAGTGGACCAAGTTTCACTTCGCGCTTTTATTACCAAGGCAGATTTTTGGCGTTTAGTAGATAGACCAGGTTTGAATGCAAATGAGGTTGCCATACGCATTACTCCAGGTTCTACAATTACCGCTGACACAATAAAAAGCAATTTAGTAAAAGCAGGTTTTGCGCCAGATGGGAAAATTCAAACAGCTACAGAAGCAATTCCAGATTTTTTAAACCAAATTCGTATTGCTTTCGGACTCTTAGGCAATGTGATTGGTATGGTAGGTATTGTGGTGGCATCTATCACAATCTTCATTGTGATTTTTATCAATGCTGTTACTAGAAGAAAGTATATCGGTATCATGAAAGGTATTGGTATTTCTGAAAAAGCAATAGAGATATCTTATATTTTTCAATCAATCTTTTATGCAACCTTGGGTGGACTGCTTGGTGTTTTGATAATTTATTTATTGCTGGTTCCTTTGTTTAATGCTTATCCGCTTGATTTTCCTTTTTCTGACGGAATTTTAGTTGCGCCTGTTGACGGCACCGCAATCAAGTTTGGCTTGCTTCTTTTTGTTACCATTATCGCTGGCTACATACCAGCCCGAAACATCGTGAAGAAAAATACTTTAGACAGCATCTTAGGAAGATAATTTTATGATAAAAGTTAAAAATTTAACAAAAACATATAGAACTAAAGACATAGAAACACCAGTTTTACGTGGCATTGATTTAGAAGTTCCAGAAGGTGAGTTCTTAGGAATCATGGGAAAGTCTGGCGCGGGTAAATCTACCTTAATGTATCAAATAGGTTTACTAGACCATCCAACTAGTGGTGAAATTGTTTTAAATGGTATCAATACTGAAAATTTAACCACCGAAGAACGCACTCAAATCCGCCTCTCAATTTTAGGTTATGTGTTTCAAGACTATGCATTGATTCCAGAATTAACTGCGAGTGAAAACGTGATGATACCGATTTTAATGCAAGGCAAATCTGGCGTTGAAGCCAGAGAAATTTCTAGAGACATGCTTAAAAAAGTTGGCTTAGGACATAGAATGGACAATAAACCAAGCCAGCTTTCTGGTGGCGAGCAACAAAGAGTTTCTATTGCGCGCGCTATGGCTCATAATCCTAAAATTTTATTTGCGGATGAACCAACAGCAAACTTAGACAGTGTTTCCGGTCAATCCATAATTGAACTTTTTAAAGATTTAAATGAAAAAGGACAAACTATTGTAATGGTTACTCATGAAGAAGAATATGCCAGATACTGCAATAGAATTGTGTATCTAGAAGATGGAAAAATAGTTCGTCATACTACTCAAAAACAATAAAATACCGTTTAGACTTTTTACGCTTTTGCTGTTATACTTTTAGATATTTATATGGCAGAAAAATATTATTTTACCGTTGGTCTAGAAGTGCACGCTGAACTCAAAACAAATACAAAGATGTTTTGCGCGTGCAAGAATGACCCTGATGAAAAGAAACCGAATACTAATATCTGTCCTGTGTGTATGGCGCACCCTGGGGCGCTGCCGGTAATCAATAAACGTGCCGTGGAGCAAGTAATCCGAGTTGGTTTAGCTTTAAATGGCAATATTGCTGATTTTACAGAATTTGATAGAAAAAATTATTTTTATCCAGATATTCCAAAAGGTTACCAAATTTCCCAGTATAAATATCCGATAGTTTCTGGAGGGCATTTGGCGGGCTTTGATGTAACTCGTGTGCATTTAGAAGAAGACACTGCAAACAACAAACATGACAGAGGTGATTTCTCATTAATAGACTTTAATCGCGCTGGTGTGCCACTCATGGAGCTGGTAACCGAACCGCATACATTTGATAGCGCCGAAGAAACAGCTAAAGCTGCAAGTGATTTTGCAAAGGAATATCAATTATTACTTTGGTATTTGGAGGCGTCGGAAGCGAACATGGAAAAAGGCGAGATGCGAGTTGAAGCCAACATTTCCGTCTCCACTGATAAAAATAAATTAGGCACGAAGGTTGAAGTAAAAAACTTAAACTCTTTTAGAAGTGTAGAGCGTGCTATCAAACATGAATTTGAAAGAATGCTGTCTCTTATAGAAGAAGGCAAGGGTCGTGAAATAGTGCAGGAGACTCGGGGTTGGGATGAAGGCGGACAGAAAACTTTTTCTCAAAGAAAAAAGGAGTCCAGTCAGGATTACAGATATTTTCCAGACCCTGATTTACCAAAATTAAAACTACACGAAGCTTTTGATTTAGAGAAGATGAAAAAAGAGTTGCCAGAACTTCCAGAAGCAAAACGTGCAAGGTTAAAAGAACTTGGACTTAAAGATGAAGATGTGGAAGTTTATATAAATGACCCTGTTTTAGGTTCTTGGTTTGAAGGGGTGGCTGATTTATTAAAAGATATTACAGCAGTAAATATTGCTTCTAACTATATCACTTCAGATTATATAGGTTTAAAGAAAATAAATTTAGACGTTAAGTTACCTAGTTATAAAAATTTTGCAGAACTTATCACAATAATACTTCAAAGAAAAATTTCTTCTCGTGCTGCTAAAGATATTTTAGCTATGATTGTTGTGAAAGATGAATCACCACTTAAAATCGCAACTGAAAATAATTTACTACAGAGTAATGACGAAGGTGCGATAAAAGCTATTGTAGAAAAAGTAATTGCAGAAAATCCTGAAGTTGTGACTACATATAAAGCTGGTAAGGAAAATGCCATTATGTCTTTGGTTGGAAAAGTTATAAAAGAAAGCAAGGGGAGCGCAAATCCGCAAATGGTTATTGAAATGCTGAAAAGTTTATTAAAATAAATAATATGAATCAAGAAGTTTTAAAAAACACAGTAGCTCGGTTAGTGATGCCACCTAAAGGACTTTTAGCTATTGATGAGAGTTTACCAACTTGCAATGAACGTTTTGAAAAGCTTGGTGTGCCTACTACAGAAGAAAAACGTAGAGAATACCGCGAGCTTTTGGTTACAGCGCCTAATATTGAAAAATACATATCAGGTTACATCCTTTTTGATGAAACCATTAGGCAGTCAACCAAGGACAATAAAAGTTTTGTATCTGTTTTACAAAATAAAGGCATAGATGTTGGGATAAAAGTTGATACTGGAACAATAGAATTTTTATTACATCCAGGAGAAAAACTAACCGATGGGCTCGCGGGTTTGAGTGAAAGGTTAAAAGAAT
>JAIOPY010000060.1 GCA_021413625.1 Candidatus Nomurabacteria bacterium
TCAGAACGGAACCAATAAAACCCCATTCTTCAGCATAAGCTGAAAAAATAAAATCTGTCTGGGGCTCTGGTAAGAATTTAAGTCTAGACTGACTACCTTGACCTAGACCTTTACCAGTAAAACCTCCAGAGCCAACTGCAATAGTAGATTGAAAAGCGTTATAACCTGACCCGCGAATATCTGCTAATGGGTTTAAGAAATTAGAAATACGCGCCTTTTGATACGGAGCAAAAGCAAAAAACCAAAGAGAGGTAAAGATGACGGCGCCAGATAAAAAAACCAGAAATAAGTGAGTTTTAGAAATTCCTGAAACCAGCACCATGCCTAACCAAATAAAAAATATAATCATTGCAGAACCAAAGTCAGGTTGAAGTAGAACCAATACAAAAGGCACAAAGGCATATACACCAGAAATAAAAATATGTTTGATATCTCGGATTTCCACATGCCTTCGTGAAAAATATTTTGCCAGAATTAAAACAAGTAAAAGTTTAACTATATCAACTGGCTGAAAGGAAAATAACCCTAAGTTAAACCAGCTTTGAGCGCCGTTGGAAATTTGTCCTAAAACAAATAAAAGTACTAAAATTATAGAGAAAAATATAAATAAAGACATTAAAACCCCAGCGCGCTTTAAAGACCTAAAATCAATAAAAGAAAAAACAAAGAAAACAGTAAATGAAATTAAAAGCCAGATAACTTGTTTGTTAAAAAAACTACTCACCCCTTCTGCGGGTGAAAAAGCCTTCATCGTAAATAAACCTGCCAAAACTATCGGCACAATAAAAAAAACAAGCATCCAATCTATTCTTTTTAGAGCTTTTTCTGCCATTTTTTTACTTCAATTTGACCCAAAAAATATTATACAAAGGGATAATTTCTTTAAAAACAACCTGACCCATAATAGGTTCAGGCCAAGTAAAATGAACCTCCTTACTTTCACCAGCTTGCATTACTTCAATATAGGTTTGGCTCACAGCTAAAGCATTACCAGAAGCATCATAAAGTATAGCCACCACATTCATGTCAGGAATAATAAAAAAAGAATCATTCTTTACTGTAGCCGAAAGGCGTGGGCTTGTATTTTCATCTTCTAGTGTTATATCTCCAGCAAAAACTTTTAATTCATTTACTTTATCTTCAGATACCTGCAACCAAAGTGGAACTTCTGTAAATGTAAAAGAAGTATGAACAGGTATAGAATTTCCAACATCTATCGCTGGTTCAAAAATTGCAAATTTTCTAGAAGGAGGAATAAAAGCCTCACCTTCCCTTGTGCCTATATAAACATTGTCTTTATCAGCAAAACGAAAACGATAATGAATTTTATTCACTGCAGTATTACTGTTTTGATTTTCTAAATAAGCTAACGCGTTATAACGTCCAGGAATAACTTTAAAAGAACGTGCCCAAAGTACTGAAACTTCATCCACTTTGCTAAGGCATTCTCTAAAACAAGAACCTCCGCAATCTATACCCTCTTCATCTCCATTTTGCTTACTATCAAAACAAGTAGGTGCTTTATGTAAGTATGGGTAACTTATTAAATACCCAAAAACTACAAGGAATATTACAAGAATTCCAAAATAAATAAGTTGTCTTTTAAAAGCCCATGTCATACATTAAGTATAACATCAACTTAATTACATCGCATCCAGTTCAATAAAAAATTGAGCGCCCTTGCCTGCGCCTTCGGACTCTGCCCAAACTTTGCCTTGATGCGCATCCATAATTAATTTTACGGAATATAAACCATAGCCCGTGCTATCTACATTTACATTTACAGAATCCTTACCCCTACCCCCTTCTGTAAATAAAAGTTTTTTGTCTTCAGGAGTTATGCCCACCCCTGTGTCTTTCACTGAAAACAAAATTTTATTGCCTTTTATATTTAAC
>JAIOPY010000061.1 GCA_021413625.1 Candidatus Nomurabacteria bacterium
TTCAAAAAATGATTTAGAAAAATCGTATTCCTTTCCAAATAAAGTTGCATCCCATTCATCCCCCCACCAATATTTAGCATCAACTACTTTGACTTTTTCATCAGGGTGAATAAAAGAAATAAGCATTTCGTCATGTCCAGGTGCATCACATTTACGTTTAAAGAGAGACATTTCATTGCGCCAGCATAAACGTCTAACAGTTCTGCAATCTGGACAAAAAGTCGGTGGTGGAACTTTTATCTTTTCATAGAAATTAAAATCCTCTTCCTCTATTGTGAAGTTTTGTTTGCAATTCTGGCAAATTTTATTCTCCGTCTTCTCCATTTTTATACTCATATACATTCACGCGGGCTGGGCGTAAAACTCTCTCGCCCAATTTATATCCCTTCTGAATAACAGTAGCAACTTTGTGATTATTTTCTTTTTTATCAGTGGTGACCATGTCTATGGATTCATGGATACTTGGGTCAAAGTCCTCGCCTTCTTTACCCACTTCTTTTACCCCGTATTCTTCAAACACTCCATTCATTTGACTATAGATATATTCCACGCCTTTGCGCCAATTTTCATCTACCTTCTCCCAGTTTTCTTTATTAGCAAAAGCCATATTAAAACTATCCATCACACTCAAGAAGCGAGTTAAAATTCTCTCGCGCATTGCTTCACTAAAGATGGCCTTTCTGTCTTCTTCTTGTTTTTTATAGTTTGCAAAATCCGCTCGTTCCTTTTGCCAGCCAGTTAGATATTCCTCTTTTTCTTTCTTTGCCTGCTTTAAATCCCCCCTTAATTTTTTAAGAGTCTTCTTTAAGTCTTCTTCGCCATCTTCATTAAACTCAAATTCCACCACTTCGTCTTCAGCTTCGGTGTTTTCAGGCTCCTTTTTTTCTTCCTCGTCTGTCATATTTAGAGCTTAACACAAAAATACCCCTATTTTCAAGGGGTATTTTTCTAATATAAAATTAACGTTTTGACCACTGTGGCGCCTTTCTTGCTTTCTTAAGACCGAATTTTCGTCTTTCTTTTGCTCTTGGGTCACGTTTTAGGTATCCTAATGTTTTAAGTTTTGAACGTAGTTCTGCATCTCCTTCTACTAACGCACGAGACAATCCATGGCGGACTGCTTCAGCTTGAGAATGGAAACCTCCACCAGAGACTTTAGCTTCTATATTCCATTTTGAACTTTGAGGAGAAGCACCCAAACCTTTTACTATTGGGTCTTGAATTAAACGACGGCATTCTTCGGTAGTAAAATATTCTTTTGCATCTTTTCCATTTACTACGAAATGCATCTTTGCAGATGGAGAAACACGCACTCTAGCAGTTGAAGTTTTTCTTCGTCCTACTGCTTCAATATATTTTTCAGTTGATTTTTCTTTTGCTGTCATTTTATTTTATGTAAATTTTAATCTTCAATCTTTAAGTGCTTCAACATTTCTCTTCGTAGTTTGTTATCTGGAAGCATACTGTAAGTAGCAAGCTTTATTAATTCTTTTAAACCTCTCTTTTCTGCTGTTTCTTTACCTTTCAATATTCTTAAACCACCTGGAATACCAGAATATCGTGTATGGAAAATTTCCTCTAATTTTTTTGCTGTAATACGAAGCTTAGAAGCATTCACAACTTTTACTGGACTTCCTGAATACTTGTTTCTTTCATATGAAGGTTTATTTTTACCCATTAAAACAGAAGCCACTTCACTAGCCACTCTACCTAGAGTTCGTCCTGCTGCGTCAATTGTTTTCATGTTGTTTTCCATTGCTTTTGCCATACTAATTCATTTTTAAAAATTACACAAACTCTATATAAGCCATCTTTGCACCATCCGACTTTCTAGCGCCTAGTTTTAAAATTCTTGTATAACCACCTTTTCTATCAGCATATTTCGGAGCTAAAACATCAAAAAGTT
>JAIOPY010000063.1 GCA_021413625.1 Candidatus Nomurabacteria bacterium
GTTTCGCCACCTGGGCAAAGTAACCCGCGTCATTGAAAAACATAATTTAAATTATAGCAAATTATTTTGCTTCAACTACTTCTTCTTCAACTGGAGTAGATGAACGCATCTTTCGGCGAACATCTTTAACTGCTTTAGTACGTATATAGTATAGTTTGCTTCGGCGAGCACGAGCTTTTCTTACCACTTCAACCTTATCAAGCATAGGAGAATATAAAGGAAAAATTCTTTCTACCCCAACTCCAGAAGCAATTTTACGAACAGTAAAAGTAGCGCCAGATTCTGCGCCATGCTTACGAGCTAGAACTGTACCTTCAAAAGCCTGGAGACGAAACTTTCCTTTTTCTTCAGGAATTCTGGACCAAACACGAACTGTGTCTCCTGCGCGAAAATCAAGCTTCTTTCTAGCTTCAATATCAACTGGACTGAATTTTATTGTATTAACTGCCATAGTGAGAACACTTTAGCACAAAGATTTTACTTAGGCAAATAGAGCTTGGTAATCCTTTACACAGTAAACTATCTTGGGGTCCTCTGGGGAATAAGGGGTATAAATACCCTCTCCGCATTTAGCGCAATTACGATGATACATACCTGGCTTATTTTCTCGCGAAAACCTCTCATTTTCTCGGCACTTTGGACATTCATGGGGCAACGGTAACCCCATTTTAAGTAAAAGGTCCAGCTCTCCCTTAACTATTTTATACCCTCTTTCACAGTTAGAGCATTCAATTACTTCATCTAAAACAGATTCAGAAGTTTCTTTAATCGTATCCGGTAAATCTTCAGATTTTATAGTAACTGGATAAACTGGAGGTTCAACATCGTCCCAAACACAATCAATTTTCAAAGCTTCTTCTTTGGTCTTTGGAAAAAATTTCATAGCATTAGATTTATTGTAAGGAAATTTAGAAAAACCTGGTTTGAAAAATTCTCCATATGACCAAACCTTGCCATTTTCATCAACATAAGGATTATTCTTCATGTCTTCAATGATGTGACTTTTTAATTTTTCATATTCCTCTTTAGTATATTCTTTATTTAGAATAGAATATTTTTTTCTTTTTAAATTAACACAACCAAAATTATTTTTACCACTTATAACCCACCAAGAATATTCAACATCAGAAGTATCTGGGAAACAAAACCCGGAGAACTTAATCCGGCTAGCTCCTGCCCCCACATTTGTAGATTCATATACTAGCTCTACTTCATTGCCCCACCCCGAATAATCCATACAGTCTTTCGTTCCAGTAACTGTAATAAACTGACAATATTTGCAGTTTTCTGCATAATTTACCATGTAACCTTCTTTGGAATTTTTAGAAAAATAGGTATATTCACCTGTAACATTTAAATTAAAAGTATTACCGTTGTATTCCCGATAAGGCAAAGTTTTCCAAAATTCCCTAGCTTGCTTTTCAAAATTATGTAAATTTTTCCAAAAATCAAATCCAAATTCTTTTAATTTTTGTTCATATTCTTCTTTGGTGTATTGAACGTTAAAAATTTGATACTTGGCTCCTCTTAAATTGACACACCCAATACAGTTAGAACAACTGTAACAATTTCTAGAAAACCATACATCTACACAGCTATCAAAATTCTCAGTGAAAAACACGCGATAACCCTTTGCAAAACCAGTAGAGCCATAACATAACTCTGATTCCCAACCCCTCAAGCAATCAATACTGGATTTCATTCCATTTAATAAGGAAGAATAAAAAACATGCTCGCAATAATCTGCCCAGCTGACTAAATAACAATCTTTAGAATAAGCAATTGCATTACTGTAATCACAATTTTTTAAAGTTAAATATTCTGTTTCTAGCGCAGTATAGGGAGTTTTTTCACTCAGTTCTTTCACTTGAGCTAAAAAAGGACGACTAGGGTCATAGTCCATAGCGTATTCACTGCCATCCCAAGAATCCCCCCACCAACAAGGCTGGCAATAAACTGTAAGTTTGGTGTCCGCACTATACATAGACATAGTGCGCTTGCCACATTTATCACAATTTCTCCAAAACAAATTCCAACCATTTACACAAACAATGCGTCTAATCAATCTACATTCTGCACACCAAGTAGGTGCTGGAACTTTTATGCGTTCATAGAAATTAAAATCTTCCGTGTCTATCGTGAAATCTTTTTTACAATTCTGGCAGATTTTCGTTTCAGCTTTCATGGAATTATTTTAACACTTTTTTAAATTGTAGCGGTAAGGGAGATTCTATTTTTAAACTCTCGCCTTTTAAATTTTTAAACTCTATAGATTTTGCGTGGAGCGCCATGCGTGCTAAACCTTTCGGACATGGACCTGTAGGGTCATAAAGAGCGTCACAAACAACTGGATGATTTAAATATTTCATATGCACGCGAATTTGATGCGTACGACCAGTTTTAGGTTTTATTTCCAAATATGTAAATTTAGTTGAAGCCACTTCAAACCTTTTTAATACTTTGTATTCCGTAATTGCATCGCGCAGTGCGCCACGTGCGCCACGCCCAGCTAGCCATCTGCGAAAGTCCGATGGACTGCGCCCAATCGGTTTATTTATTACTCCACGGTCATTTTTTACAAAGCCTGAAACAATTGCATTGTAAACTTTTTTAACTTCTCTCTCGGCAAATTGTTTTTTTAAAAATTCGTGTGCTTTTTGATTTTTCGCTAGCAGCAAAATACCAGAAGTTTCGCGGTCCAGTCTATGTACTATGCCAGGGCGTTTTATATCTCCTAGCATTTCTCCAACATTTTTCATTTTTGGGTAATTTTTCAAAACCCAATCCGTAATAGTTTTTTCTTTAGTTCTGCCATCTCCATGGACAGAAATACCAGCAGGTTTATCAATCGCTAAAATATTAGGGTCTTCGTAGAGAATTTTTATTTTCATAGGTCGCAAATATTTTTCTGCTGAAAAATTTCGCGACCCGCTCCTCGCGCCGTCGCGCTGCGGACTCACAAAACTTTCAGTTTTGTGCCTTCGGAGGGAATCGAACCCCCATTAAGGCCTTAGAAGAGCCCTGTTCTATCCATTGAACTACGAAGGCAGTGTGCGCGGTGAGGGACTTGGCGACTACATCGCCAGGTGCTTTTCGGTCGGCCTTTGGCTAACAACGAAAAGCCTTTCAAGACCCTACGCGAGCGAAGCAGTTCGCTCGCTACCGTGCTGTGCGCGGTGAGGGACTTGAACCCCCGACCTTCTCAGTGTAAATGAGTTGCTCTACCAACTGAGCTAACCGCGGTAACTGCAGTGGATATTATTTTAAATATATCCGCATGCTCCATGTTGTGTCTAAAACCATATTCTTTTTTAATTTTTTCTGCCTCTAATTCACTCACTTGAAGCATTTCGGCTAAAGCGCTGGTAATTTTTTCACCGCCAAATTCTAAAGTAGAATTGAATCTAATAACCCCATTTGAAATAATTGCGATATCGCTTTCTTTAGAGTTTAAATTTATTATCATAAAAGTTTCTTCAGTTTTCTTGCCATTAACTAGTCTGAAAATAGCTTGGGCTTCTGGTTCAAAAGATTTAATGGAAATTCCAGAATTTAAAAACGCCACTCTATAGCTCTCCACCTCTGGCAAAGCGCCTGCTGGTAAAACAATATTTACCATTTTTAAATTAAAATCTTTTTTTAGAGGAGACAAAATTCTCTCTAAACTTTTAGAGTCTTGGACTTTACCCAAACCTAAGACATTAGCTGGTAGTTTAATTTCTTTAAACCTTAAAAGTTTAGGCCCTTGTTTACTAGAGGTAAGT
>JAIOPY010000011.1 GCA_021413625.1 Candidatus Nomurabacteria bacterium
AAAAACTTTCCGAACATAAAAAAAGCACTGGTTCCCTTTCAGGTTTTAATGGAAGTAAAAACATAAGCAATGAAGAACTTTTAGAAATAGAATGTGATGTGCTTATCCCAGCAGCTTTTGAAAACGTAATAAATGAAACTAATGCGGAAAAAGTAAAAGCAAAAGCAGTTTTAGAACTTGCTAATGGCCCCATAACCCCCGAAGCGGATGAAATTTTATTTAAAAAAGGTATTCCAGTTATACCAGACATTTTAGCCAACTCCGGTGGTGTGACTGTGTCTTATTTTGAATGGGACCAAAACCTAAAACAAGAACACTGGAGTGAAAAAGAAGTTTTTGAAAAACTAAAGCCAATCCTTGAAGACTCTGCTAAAAAAATCTTAGAGAAATCTAAAAAAATAAACACCTCTCTACGTATGGGCGCCTTTCTCTTAGCTCTTGAAAGAATCAAGGCGAAGATGGTTTCCTAGCTTGACTTGCCCCGCCTGAGCTAGGCGGGGTGAAGTAGAGCCATCTCTATTGCATGATATAAGAAATAAGAGTAAAGTCTAGAATATATGATGGGTGGCTAGCTCAGTTGGCTAGAGCGTGTCTTTGACGTAGACAAGGTCATAGGTTCGATTCCTATGCCACCCACATGAGTTGTAGTGTATATTTAATAAAAAGCAAAATAGATGACAGTTTCTATGTAGGTATTTCAGAAAATCCAAAGAAACGATTATTAGAACACAATAGTGGAAAGTTAAAAATAACTTCCAAAAGAAAACCATATGAGTTAATATACTCAAAAGAGTATATGGATTACAAGTCAGCCAGAAAACATGAAATTTGGCTGAAAAAGAAAAGTACAATGTATAAGAATAAGTTAGCTCAGCTTGCCCCGCCTGAGCTAGGCGGGGTGAAGTAGAGCGACCCCTTGACGTGGGGTAGGCCACAGGTTCAAATCCTGTATCGCCCACATGAAAATTTTAAGTATAGAAACATCTTGCGATGACACCGCAATAACCATATTTGAAGTAAAAGGCGGCGCGCAAAACGCCACTTTTAAAATACTGGCGAATAATTCCAATTCCCAAATTAAAACTCATATCCCCTATGGAGGAGTTTTCCCTATGCTTGCAAAAAGAGAACACATAAAAAATCTCAAAAATGGAGCGTGCCACTTGTGCCAGTAAACCACATGGAAGGACACATTCTTTCGGTTTTTGGAAAAGATAAAGGAACTTTTAAAGTAACCAAACTAAAAACTCCAATACTTTCCCTGCTAGTTTCTGGCGGGCACACACAACTTGTGCTTACAAAAAAGTGGATGGATTATGAAATCATTGGAGAGACCTTAGACGACGCAGTGGGAGAAGCTTTTGATAAAGTAGCTAGAATGCTTGACCTACCCTACCCTGGTGGACCACAAATATCAAAACTGGCGGAGCAAGAACGAATGAAGGAAAAACAATATTTTCGGGGTGTCTCGCAGGCTGACGAGCCGAGAGGCAGCGCTCCGCGAGCACGCGGAGACAGCGACCCAGAAAATATTGGTTTTTCCGTAAATCTCCCCCGCCCAATGCTTTACACTAAAAATTTTGATTTCTCTTTTTCTGGCTTAAAAACCGCTGTTTTATATTTAATAAGAGACTTAGGAAAAATTAATGAAAAACAAAAAGCGGAAATAGCACTAGAATTTGAAAACGCCGCCATAGAGTGCCTCGTTCATAAAACTAAAAAAGCAAAAGAGCAATATAAAGTAAAAACTCTAATAGTTTCAGGCGGAGTGGCGGCAAACAAATATCTAAGAAGTGAAATGAAAAAAATGGTAGGTACGAAAACTAAACTACTGTTCCCTACTCAAGAACTTTCAGGAGATAATTCCATAATGATAGGCATTGCTGGATATTTAAATTATATAAAAAACAAAAACCTGCCTGCCGGTAGGCGTGGGAAGATTCCTAAACCAGGAACAATAAAAGCTACAGGCAACCTACGCTTAGGATAGAAAAACCATATATTCTGTGATATTATTGGTCTGTGAACGACAAATTACTGAAACCATACAACCCTAAAGATACCGAAGAGCGAATTTACAAACTATGGGAAGATAGTGGTTTTTTTAACCCAGACGTGTGTGTAGAAAAAGGAGTAACTAAAGAAAACGCAGAAAAATTCTCTATTGTCCTACCTCCCCCAAACGTTACTGGTAATTTGCATACCGGTCATGCGCTCATGATTGTCATTCAAGATATAATGGTTCGCCATGCTCGTATGCAGGGCAAAAAAACTCTATGGCTTCCAGGCACAGACCACGCTGCTATTGCCACCCAGTCTAAGGTAGAAAAAATTCTAGAAAAAGAAGGCATCAAAAAAACTGACCTCGGTCGTGAGAAATTTTTAGAACGAGTAGAAAAATTCGCTCAAGAATCCCACGACACCATCGTAAACCAATGTAAAAAAATGGGAGCATCTTTGGATTGGTCCCGTGAAGCTTTTACTTTAGACGACAAAAGAAATCTAGCCGTAAAGACAACATTTAAAAGCATGTATGATGATGGACTCATTTACCGCGGACACCGAATCGTAAACTGGGACCCTAAAGGTCAAACAGTTATCTCAGACGATGAGCTTGTTTACGAAGAAAGGAAAGGTAAATTTTATACTTTTAAATACGGACCGTTTGAAATAGGCACAGCTCGCCCTGAAACAAAATTTGGCGATAAATACGTGGTAATGCACCCAGACGATAAACGATATAGTAAATGGCAACATGGAGATAAATTAACAGTGGAATGGATAAATGGCCCCATAGAAGCCACTGTGATAAAAGATGAAATGATTGATATGGAATTCGGCACCGGAGTAATGACCATCACCCCATGGCACTCCCATGAAGACTTTGCTCTAGCGGAGAAATATAAACTAGATAAAGAACAAATTATTGATAAATACAGCAAACTTTTACCCATAGCTGGAGAATTTTCTGGCATGAAAATAAACGAAGCCAGAGAAAAGATAGTTGAAAAACTAAAAGAAAAAGGCTTGCTGGTGTCTGTGGATGAAAATTATATAAATCGTGTAGCTACTGCCGAGAGAACAAGCGGAGTCATAGAACCCCAAATAATGTTGCAATGGTTTGTGGATGTAAATAAAAAAATTCCTAACCGAGGCAATAAATCTCTAAAAGAATTAATGTTGGAACCTGTTCGGGAAGGCAAAATAAAAATAATGCCCGAACACTTTGAAAAAGTTTACTTTAATTGGATTGAAAATCTGCGGGATTGGTGTATTTCAAGGCAAATTTGGTATGGACACAGGATTCCTGTTTGGTATAAAGATAATGAAATATATTGTGGGTTAGAAGCTCCAAAAGAAAAAGGCTGGACTCAAGACGAAGACACCCTAGACACTTGGTTCTCTTCTGGGCTTTGGACTTTTTCAACTTTAGGCTGGCCAGAAAAAACAAATGACCTAGCAACCTACCACCCAACTTCTGTAATAGAAACCGGACACGATATATTATTTTTCTGGATTGCGAGAATGATTTTAATGTCGCAATACTTACTTGGCGAGATACCATTTCAAAATGTTTACCTGCACGGCATGGTGCGAACTGCGGAAGGTAAAAAAATGTCTAAATCTCTCGGCGAAAAAGCCATAGACCCCTTAGACATAATTGAAAAATACGGTAACGATGCCTTGCGTATGGCAATGATTGTGGGCAACACTCCGGGAAATGACTTAAAACTAAATGAAAACGATATTCGTGGTTACGGCAAGTTTGCTAATAAAATCTGGAACGCTTCTAGATTTGTCTTAGACCAAACAAAGGATTTTGACTTGGATAAAGAAACTGAGATGGATGAAGAAGATGCTTTGAGCCAAAAAGAGTTAGAAGATTTGTTAAAAGAAATAGAAAAAGAAATGAATGAATTTAGATTC
>JAIOPY010000064.1 GCA_021413625.1 Candidatus Nomurabacteria bacterium
CAATGTCCATAATGTAGAATGCATTTGGGGAGATATTGAAAAAGTTGGGGGCACAAAAATTAAAGATAGAATCGTGGATGTAGTCATTGCTTCTAATATACTTTTTCAAGTTGAACACCGAGATAAATTTATTGAAGAAGCTAAAAGAATTTTAAAACCAGGAGGTAGAGTTTTGCTTATTGATTGGTCTGACACTTCATCTTCCATTGGTCCTAACTTTAATACCATGATTCCAAAGAACAAAGCGCGGGAGATGTTTGAAAGGACTGGTTTTGTTTTTGAACGCGAGATTGATGCAGGCGCTCATCATTATGGTATGATATTAGTTAAGCATTAATATATTTTAATGAAAGGAAATTTTCAAATTATAATTGTAGTAGTATTTATCATAACTGCTGTCTTGGGGGTTTTAGTTTTTTCTGGAGCAATACCGCTTGATTTTACTAGTGACCCAGAGAGTGTGGGGCAAGGTGTTGTGGTGTTGTGGGGAACCGAGAGTTCTCAAGTGATTTTACCTTTACTGGAAGAATTCAATACCATTAATGCAACTTTTGATGTCCAATATGTTCAAAAATTTCCAGAAACTTTTAACCAAGAGTTACTAGAAGCGCTTGCTTCTGGGCAAGGTCCAGACATGTTTTTTATGCCTGATGATTTAGCTTTAAGTTATGAAAATAAAATTTTTACTATTCCCTATACTAGTTATCCGATAGCTTCTTTTGAGAATAGCTTTATTAGCGCGGGGAGAGTCTTTGCAACTTCTAAGGGCATCATGGCTTTTCCAATAACAGTTGACCCGTTGGTGATGTATTACAATCGCAGCATGCTTGAGGCTAATGGCATTGTTTATCCTCCGAAATATTGGGATGAATTTGAAAACCTAATTCCACTTTTAACCAAAAAAGATACTTCTAATAAAATAACTAAAAGCACTATTGCTTTTGGGCAATATGCAAATGTAAATCATGCTAAGGATATTCTTGCCACTCTTTTTATGCAAGCTGGGAACCCTATCGTGACTGAACAAAACGGAGCTTTTGTTTCAGTGTTAAATCAACCGACAACTGATGGCTATAATCCAGAGTTAGCTTTGCAGTTCTATACTGATTTTACTGACCCACTCAAAAATGTTTATTCTTGGAACAGGTCTTTTATAAACTCTCGGGATGCTTTTAGCGCTGAAAACTTGGCTTTTTATTTTGGTTATGCAAGTGAGCTGGAAGAATTAGTTAATAAAAATCCGAACCAAAATTTCTTTGTCGCACCTTTACCACAAGTCCGTAATTCATCTTTTAGATTAACCGGTGCTAAAGTTACTGGGGTGGCTATTTCTTCAACATCAAAAAATTTCAATACTGCTTTTATCGCAGCCAATCTTATGGCAAGTAGCGATTTTGCTTACCAATTAGCAAATGCTTTAAATATTACTCCAGCTAGAAGAGATTTATTATCAATTGCGCCTCAAGATGCTTATTCTCCGACTTTTTATTCTTCCGCACTATATGCTAGAAGCTGGCTTGACCCATCACCATTAAAGACTGATAATATCTTTCAGGAGATGATAGAGGGAGTGTTGGCGAACACTTTTTCAGTAAGTGGCGCCATCAAGGATGCTGGCGCTAAGATGGGTCTTTTATTGATTAAATAAAATGATAAAAAATATTACAAAATTTATAATTTTAACTTCAATACTCTTGATGTTGGTTATGCCTGTATTATCTTTAGCTGCAGAGAATCCCGATGCAGGCTTGGTGCCATGTGGAAAGGCAGATGCTACAGGGGTAATTAGAAACAACTGTGATTTTGAGGATTTTATGGTGCTTATAAATAATGTAATAAATTTTATTCTTTTTGCCTTAGCATTGCCGATAGCAGCTATTATGTTTGCCTACGCTGGAGTCTTGTTAGTAACTTCAGGCGGTAGCACTGAAAATCGTTCTAAGGCAAAGAGTATTTTTACCAATGCAATTATAGGACTTATCTTGTCTGCGGCAGCTTGGCTTATTGTAAAGACAATATTATCAATTTTAGGCTATGATGGCGCTTGGATAGGTTTTTAAAATAATATATAATAAACAACAATGAATATTTTACGAAGATTTAATAAATTTATCTTAATTACTTATAGTTTTTTGGGTTCTTATTTAACAGTTTTAGCTGCAGAGAATCCTGTTTGTAGGCCAGGCACAATTTGTAATCCTATCAGTACTGACACTGTAAATGATTTTATTAAAGTTTTTCTTGAAGGCGCTCTCAAGATAGGTATTCCGATTGTTTCCTTGGCGATAATTTATTGCGGTTTTCTTTTTGTGGAAGCTAGAGGTAACCCTGAGAAAATTACTAAAGCAAAAGATGCATTACTTTATACTCTTATTGGCGCGGCGATATTATTAGGGTCGTGGGCACTTGCTCAAGTTATAGCTGATACAGTTCTTGCTATATGATTAAATTAAATAAAATAAAATATTTTGTATTCATTGTTATATTATTCACCTTAGTTTCACCTGTTTTTGTTTTAGCTCAAACACCAGAAGAAGAACAGCAAATTGATTTGCTTTACGGTGAACAGAACAATAATTTACCTTCTTCTAATCCTTTTAATCAAATTATTCCTTATCAGCCTACAGTTTCGCAAAACTCTCCAACTCGCACTAGTTGTTATGACACAATTGATGACATCGGGGATGTGATTTGTAGAATTGGAAGTTTATTAAACGCCATTGTTCCAGTTCTTGTGGCTTTGGGAGTAGTTTATTTTGTGTGGGGTGTGGTGCAATACGTTGTTGGTGATAACGAAGAAGCTAAAAAGAAGGGAAGAGATAGAGTTATTTTTGGAATAATTGGACTCGCTTTAATAATTGGCTTGTGGGGTATTGTTAGCCTAGTTATAAATACTTTTGATATTGGTCAAAATATTTCTGTCGTTAACCCTTCGTCTGCAGTTATTTTAGATACCGATTCTG
>JAIOPY010000003.1 GCA_021413625.1 Candidatus Nomurabacteria bacterium
TGCCTTTGACTTGTATGGCTTTCTGGATAGACAAGAACTAGAGTTTTTTGAAATGCTTATAAACGTATCGGGTATTGGACCAAAAGGAGCACTTTCAATATTGGGAGTCGCCTCCATTGAAACATTAAAGAAAGCAATAAACACAAATGACACTAGTTATTTAACAAAAATTTCTGGGATTGGCAAAAAGACCGCAGAAAAAATAATAATAGAATTGAGAGATAAAGTTGGTAAAGATACTGAAGGCAACTCTCTCCAAGGAGAGCTGGATGCTTTGGAAGCATTAAAATCTCTTGGCTATTCTCAAAACGAAGCCAGAGAAGCCTTAAAGAAAGTTTCTACGGAAGAAAACACTAATACCCGAATACGTGAAGCCCTAAAAATTTTAGGTGGGAAATAACTCCAACATTTTACTTAAGACCTATTAAAGGCCTGCTTAAAAAATAGTCTTTGATGCCTGTCACTGTAAGATTGGTAAAAGTATCATACGCTTTTTGCCGGCTAGTTTTATTACCAAACCTATAAATATACCCATATTCTATGAGTACGGAACGCACAGTCGGTAAAAGAGTGTCATTAGAACCAAGAGCAATCAAAGATTGGCTTGCAACCAAACCACCTTTTTCACCTTCGTAGTTACTAGTAGTGTATTTTGTTTTTAGTTTTTTAAAAATATTTTTGGCAAAATTAGCGCTTGTTGTAGAATTTACCATTTGTTCTTCTGGCATGTATACAGCAAAACCTTTTCTATCACCAATTATCCATTTATTAGGTCTATGGTAATCATTAAAATGAACGTGAACTACAGCATCCATTTCATTTTCATTTGCCCACTTATTAATACCATGCAAGATTATTGAAACATCTTTGGATGCAGTATTATGAGGCGTGCCTTTTTTTATAATAAAATCTCCATTTGTGATTTTTTCTTTCATCCACCAATCTTTATCATCATGACCTGGAACCAAAAGAATCTTTATTGGTTCTTGGGCTGAAACCATAAAAACAGGACTACAAAAAATAAATAGTATTAATAATACTTTCTTCATAGTATGATTGTAGCATGCCAGAATTACCCGAAGTAGAAAACTTACGCAGAGGCTTAGAAAAACACATTCTCGGCCAAAAAATAAAAAAGGTTTTAGTAAATAAGCCAAAGTTGGTTTCAGGTAAAGGCAATATTCGCATTGCGTCTAGCAGAAAAGTGAAGGAGTTTATAGAAGGGCTAACTCACGAAAAATTCATAGCCGTAGAAAGACGCGCTAAAAACCTAATTTTTAAATTAAGCCATAATAAAATTATTCTGGCTCATCTAAAAATGTCTGGGCAATTTGCCTACCTGCCGTCGCGCAAGGCTATGGCAAGGCGCAGCAAGGAAGTAAAAGTTATTGGTGGGCACCCTATAGAAATTTCGGAAAAAGTTTTGCCAAATAAGCATACCCACATTATTTTTGAACTAGAACATGGAACTTTATATTATAACGACACCAGAATGTTTGGCTACGTTTTATACTTCCCTTCTCTAGAGATACTAGAAAAAGAAAATCATTTTGCTAATTTAGGCAAAGAACCTCTGGATAAAAGTTTCACCGTAAAATATTTCGCTGAATCTTTGAAAAATAAAAAAGGTAAAATTAAAAGCGTGCTCATGGGACAAGATGTGGTGGTTGGTGTAGGTAATATTTATACTGATGAAAGCTTGTTTGAATCTGGCATCCTACCTACCCGCACGGCTTCTAGTCTTAATCCAAAAGAAATAGAGAAATTATACAAAGCTATTGTTAGGATAATTAGTAAAGCTATTACTGTAGGTGGTTCCTCGGTGGCGACATATAGACTAATAGATGACTCTCGTGGCAACTATGCCCGCGAGCATAAAGTTTATGGCAAGAGCGGAAACAAATGCTCTAAATGCAAAACTACGCTTAAAAAAACACTCATCCAAACCAGAACCACAGTATTTTGCCCACACTGCCAAAAGTAATTGGCATAAATAATTATAAAATAAAGTTTTTGAGGGGTTTTGAGCGCGACGGCGCGAAAACTTCAGGATTTTTTAAGCTTCAAAAAATCCGTACCGGTAAAAATTTTATTTTATAATTGTAATATCCTAAAAAGAGCTACCCCAAGAGCAACTGAAACATTTAGAGATTCTTTCTTGCCTTTCATTGGAATTTCAGCGATGATATCACACTTATTTAAAATATTTTTAGGTATGCCTGTAACTTCAGTCCCTACAATAAAAGCATTCTTAGCGCTCAATTTTACTTTTTTATAATCAATAGATTTTCTATCTTGCTCAATACCAATAATTAAGAATTTTTCTTTTTTTAATTTAGTAATTAGCGCAGAAACACTTTTCTTCTCTTCCCAAGGCACAAATTCTTCCGCACCTAAGGCAGACTTTGCAATGTCCTTTCTAATTCTACCAAAACGGTCCAGTGGCGCTGGAGTGTACCCACAAATATAAATTTTATTTATACCCGCAGCATCTGCCGTGCGAAACATGGCGCCAACATTTTCCACACTCCTGATATTATTTAATATTAAAATATTTTCCTGTTTTTGGGTCATTTGATTTAGTAAAATCACCTACTGGGTTAAAAAATTCTTATTTCTCATTTGTTTATGATAAGCAATTGCAAAGCGGTGCGCCTCGCTATTACCTAGAAGGATAGCAGGCTTATGGTCTAACACCAAACTTCCATCCCCTTTTATAGCCTTTGGTTTATGTCTATCATCTTTAACTACTGAAGCTACTTTAATATCAAGATTCAAGGCTTTTAAAACTTTCTCAGTAGCATTTATTTGAGCCACACCCCCATCTACAACTATCAAATTTGGATACTGCCACTCAGTATGGGCAAGCCTTCTTTTTAGAATTTCAACCAATGCTCCAGTATCATTAGAACCACTTTGTGACTTAATTTTAAATTTCTTATATTCACTTTTTACCGCTAGATTATTTTCTACCACAGTCATCACTCCCACCATATTCTTTCCGCTCATATGCGCCACATCATAAGCTTCAATGCGAAATATTCTTTTATCGTAAATAGAGGAATTTTCATTTTTCAAAAGCGCAACATCATTTATATGTTGTAGAGCAAATAATTGTCTTTTAATCTCGCCTGCTTTTTCAAATTCACGTGCCTTTGCATACATACTCATTTCTTTCTTTAAATTACGCAATATATCTTTCTTTTTACCATGCAAAAACAATTTTAGGTTTTTTATATTTCTTAGATATTCCTCGGTGTTTGCGGGGGTTAGGTGAATTTGTTTATAAAATTCTATATTGGCTTTTTTGCTTGAATCATCATCAATAAAAGGAAATATCTTCCTGATAATTTGTAATGCTGTCTTTAGTTGAGAGCCATTGGTATACGGGCCAAAGACGAAACTCCTTTCTATTTTTTGAGCCCGAGGGTCCCGCCCAGTACTCTGGGAAGGGCGCAGGGGCAAAAAATTGGAAGGAGTGGAGTCTTTTAAATCTTTCCCTCTAGCTATTAAGACTTTGGGTATTTTTTCTTTTGTTATACAAACATAATTAAAACTTTTGTCTGATTTTTCTTTAGTATTATATTTAGGTTGGTGTTTTTTAATTAAAGAGGCTTCTAAAATAAGCGCTTCTAAAACACTATCGGTTTTTTGCCAATCAATCTTATCTGCATGAAAAATCATATCTACAATTATCGGCCCCCGAGTTCCAATTAAATCATTACTAAAATAACTTTTAACTCTATCCCGTAGAGAATTTAAGTTTTTTAAAAATTTTACTGGTCATTTTACTTTCTTAATACTTTTTTTAAGTATTTACCCGTATAACTTTTAGCATTGTTAGCCACATCTTCAGGAGTACCTTTTGCCACCAAATTTCCGCCATTTACTCCCCCTTCTGGACCTATGTCTATTATATAATCTGAGCTTTTTACAATATCTAGGTTATGTTCAATTAACACTACAGTATTACCTTTGAAAACAAGCTTATTTAATACCTCTAATAATTTTTGAACATCATCATAATGTAACCCCACAGTTGGTTCATCTAAAAGATAAATGGTTTTTTCGGTATGAGGACGATATAGCTCGCTAGAAATTTTTACCCGCTGCGCTTCGCCACCAGAGAGAGTTGTGGCTGACTGTCCAAGTTTTAGGTACCCTAAACCAACATCCATTAAAGTTTCTAATCTATCAGAAATCGCGGGTATGTCTTTAAAAAAAGAAAGCCCCTCTTCCACAGTCATATGGAGCACCTCGTAAATATTTTTCTTTTTATATTTTACGGTCAAGGTTTCTTTATCAAAACGTTTACCATTACAAACATCGCAAGTTACATAAACAGTTGGTAAGAAATGCATCTCTACGGCAATTTCGCCATTGCCTTCACAAGCCTCACAACGCCCACCTTTTACATTAAAAGAAAAACGATTAGCCTTCCAGCCACGAAGTCGGGCTTCTTCGGTAGTCGCAAACAAATCACGAATATGAGTAAATGCTCCAGTGTATGTTGCAAGGTTGGAACGTGGGGTTCTACCTATTGGAGACTGGTCAATTAAAATCACCCGTGACAAATATTCGGTGCCTGAAAATGATGTGCAATTAAAAATTTTAGCCGTTCTATACTTTCTTTCATAACGCGCTTGTAAGTTTTTATATAAAATTTCATACATGAAAGAACTTTTACCAGAGCCTGAGACACCAGTAATAGAAGTCATAACTCCTAGTGGCACTTCAACATTTAAATTTTTTATATTAAAAACTTTTCCACCAGCAATGCGTAATGTGCCTTTAGCTGTCCGGCGTTTTTCAGGAACTAAAATTTTTGTTTCTTCCCGCAAATATGAAAGAGTTCTAGAATTATTTGTATTTTTCTTTGCTGTTAATAAATCTTCTAAAAATCCAGATACTACAACCTCTCCGCCATGCACTCCTGCTTTTGGACCGATATCTACGATGTAGTCTGAAGCATAAATAGTATCTTCGTCGTGTTCAACAATCAAGATAGTATTACCAAGGTCTCTTAAATTAAGTAGAGTTTTAATCAGTCTGTCATTATCTCTTTGATGTAAGCCTATAGTTGGCTCATCTAATACATAAAGCGCCCCCACTAAACGAGAACCAAGTTGAGAGGCTAGGCGTATGCGCTGGGCTTCGCCTCCAGAGAGAGTATTGGCTTTTCTAGAAAGTTGTAAATAATCTAAGCCAACATCTAACATAAATTGGAGTCGGGCTTCTATTTCCCGCACCACTGGCACTGAAATATCCTTTTCTTTCTCGGATAATTTCAAGGTTTTGAAAAAAACAGATGCTTCCGCAATAGATAAAGATGCAATTTCAAGAATATTTTTACGCACATTGCCTGCACTAATGAATACATTTAAGGCTTCAGGACGTAACCGCGCTCCATTACAAGCATCACAAGGCTCATCACCACCAAAATATTTTGTGCCTAGCCCATTACAAGAAGGACATGCACCATAAGGAGAATTAAAAGAAAACAGACGAGGCTCAACTTCTGGAAAAGAAAAACCGTCATTTTTGCAAGCAAATTTTGCTGACATTACAAATTCTTCGTCTCCAATTTTTATTGACACCAAGCCATCAGACTCAATTAAAGCTCTTTCCAAGGCTTCAGAAAGCCTCATCCGAGAACCTTCTTTATCATCTTTAAATTCATGCACCATAAAATGGTCCACTAAAACATCTATGGTATGCGCTTTATTTTTAGAAAGAGTAATTTGTTCCCGAAGTTTCTTTTTGACACCATCTAGGCGAATCTCCGCAAAACCTTTGCCTAATAAATCGTAAAGAAGTTGGTAATACTCTCCTTTGCGACCTCTAACTACTGGAGAAAAAATACTTATCTCGGTTTCGTCCCATTCTACATCCATTACTTTTCTTTGTTTGTCTTTTTTTTGATTTTTTTCAAAAGTTTTTACTTTGTCTAAAATAAAATTAAGAATTTCTTCATTAGAAAGTTTTTTAATTTCTTCGCCACACTGTGGGCAGTGTGGGTGGCCAATGCGGGCATACATAACCCGAAGATAATCATAAATTTCAGTAATGGTGGCTACTGTTGAACGAGGGTTATTAGAACGAGACTTTTGGTCAATTGATATTGCCGGAGATAGTCCTGTAATTTCATCCACATCCGGCTTGGGCATTTGGTTTAAAAACTGCCTAGCATAAGAAGACAAAGATTCCACATATCTCCTCTGGCCTTCGGCAAAAATAGTATCAAAAGCAAGTGAAGATTTTCCAGAGCCAGACACCCCCGTAATCACTACCATTTTATTCCGTGGCATTTCTACACTAACATTCTTTAAGTTATGGGTTCTAGCCCCTGAAACCTTTATTTTATCTATGTTTTTATCTAATTTGGACATATAATTCTCCATTAACGCACAACGCACCCCGCCATGTAGATAGGGGGTGTATATCGCACACAAACAGTCTATCATAGGATAAATTAAAAGTCTTTTTTGTCTTTACTGTCTATCCTATTCCTTAAAACTCCAATCTCATCTCGCAATATTGCTGCAGTTTCAAAATCAAGCTCTTTTACCGCCCTATTCATTTCCTTCTCTTTAATTTTTATTATTTTCTCATACACCAAATTGCCTCGCTCTTCATCAGAAAGAACTTTTGTTCCTTTTTCTTTCTTCTTTTCATCTTTTTTAAATTCTTTAGCATAAGCGCGCTTAAATACTTCCACATCAAGAGCCAGTTCTGCGTTTACTGCTTTGCCGTGTTCACTTTCCATCTCTTCTGTAATATCTTTAATTTTTTTCAAAATAGTTTTTGGAGTGATGCCATGCTTTTTATTGTAAGCAATCTGGATATTGCGACGGCGAGTAGTTTCTCCTAATGCACGTTCCATGGAACCTGTTAAAACATCTGCATAGAGGATTACTTTGCCTTCACTGTTACGAGCGGCACGTCCAATAGTTTGAATTAGAGAAGTCTCAGAACGCAAAAACCCTTCTTTGTCAGCATCTAGTATGCCGATTAAGGCAACTTCTGGTAAATCCAAGCCTTCACGCAAAAGATTTACGCCTACTAACACATCAAATTCCCCTTTTCGGAATTGAGTAAGAATTTTTATGCGCTCCATTGTTTTTATATCGCTATGTAAATATTCGGCCTTTATTTTTTTATCTTTTAAATACATAGAAAGGTCTTCCGCCATTTTTTTAGTTAGAGTTGTGGCTAAAACACGAAAACCTTTTTTAATTGTCTTTTCGGTTTCTTCTATAAAATCTGTTATTTGCCCTTTATACTGCCCCTTTTCACTCACACCTCTAACTATTGTTTCAGGGTCCACTAAACCAGTTGGGCGAATAATTTGCTCAACTATCTGCTTGCCCTCGCTTCGCTCTTTATCTCCTGGAGTGGCGCTGGTGTAAATTACAGGACCAATTCTTTCACTAAATTCATCATATTTTAAAGGTCTATTGTCCTTAGCTGAAGGTAGGCGAAAGCCATATTCCACAAGGGTTTTTTTACGAGAAGCATCTCCAGCATACATCCCTTGAAGTTGGGGTAAGGTAACATGGGATTCATCAATTATGGTTAAAAACCCTGTTCTAGGAAAATAAGATAATAAAGTTTCCGGTGGTTCACCTTCATGTTTTCCTGATAAATGTCTGGAATAATTTTCTATACCGTTGCAATAACCAACTTCTTTTATCATAGCTAGGTCATAATTAGTCCGACGTTTAATGCGGTCAGCTTCTAATAACTTGCCTTCTTTTTGAAACTTTTTTATTTGAATCTCTAATTCTTTTTTAATAGCCACCAATGCTTTCTTTTTCTTTTCATCTTCAGTAATGAAATGTTTAGCTGGAAAAACAAAAATGTTTTTCTCTTCTTTTAAAATACGTGAGGAAACTGAGTCAACTTTATTAATTTTTGAAATTACTCCACCCAACATTTCCACTTGATACGTTATAGTTTCTGAAACTGGCATAAACTCCACTCTTGAACCAATAGAGCGAAAAGTTCCAGGGCTTAAATCA
>JAIOPY010000084.1 GCA_021413625.1 Candidatus Nomurabacteria bacterium
CACCAACATACGGGTAATTTCTTCTGAAGTTTTTTCAGAAATTTTAGTTCTAGTAGTGGGATATTCCATTTTTTTAGAACTACCATCAGTATATTTTATGTTCTTCACTAAATGCGGAGTGACTAAATTGCCTCCATTGCCAAGCGAAGCAAGTGCTTGAACCATTGAGATAGGTGTTAAAGCTATGCCCTGTCCGAAAGCGGCGTTCGCATACTCTAGGTCGCGCGGGCTCTTTAAGTTAGACACCAGCCCCGCAGATTCATTTGGTAAATCAATGCCCGTTTTATCGGCAATGCCATAAGATAGCATATAATCCCGCATATTATTTTTACCTAACTTATTATAAACAAAAACCATACCTGTATTGAGAGATTGATTCAACACTTCTTGCATATTTACCACACCACGAGCCTTTTTATCAAAGTTAAATATTTCTTTTTTCTCCACAATAACAGAACCTTTATCGTCATATTTTGTTTGAGCGGTAACAAAACCAAGGTCTAGGGCTGCCGCCATCACAAGAGGTTTAACCACAGAACCAAACTCTAAAACATTTTCCACTAATGGATTGGTAAAAATTTGAGCGTTATCTACTTTGGAAAAATTATTTAGGTCAAAATCTGGCAATGCAGACAAAGCATAAATGGAACCATCTTTGGGGTTCATAATAATGCCACCAATAGAATCAATTTGATATTGTATTTTCACTTTTTCAAGCTCACGCTCTAAAGTAGATTGAACTGTAGGTTCAATCGTGGTAACGATATCACCTTCTCTTTCTTCATCGCTAAAAAACTTGTCATTAATATTAGAAAAAACTTCTGCAAAAAAATTTACATAAGGATTATCTTTATTTCTAGAAAGGACAGCATCATACTTCCGCTCTAGCCCATAGCGACCACCTAATTCATCTCCCTTATAACCCACAAAACCAAGAGTGTGGGAAGCTAAAGACCCGCCAGAATAAGAACGCCATTTTTCTTTAAAGATTGTCACTCCTGCAAGTTTCAACGCAGAGATAGCATCTGCCTCAGCTTTACTTAAGTGATTTGCAATTTCTTCATAAGGGTCGTTTATTTTATTTACTTTCAAAACAAAATCCGCATAATCTAAGGGAATTATTTCATTTAATTTTTGGTATGCGAGTTCGGCATCTGCCACTCTGCTGGGGTCTAAAGCTAACTTAAAACCAGCCGTTTGGGTCGCAGCAAAAACATTTTGACCATCCTTGCGGGTAAAATAAATATTACCTCTCTCGTATATATCCGAAGAGGAAGAATACTGTCTGTCAGCACGCTCCTCATAAAAATCATTTTGTAAAATTTGCACAAAAAAAAGCTTGGCGATTAGCACCAAAGCGAAAAACAAAACAAACAAAAATAATATTTTAGTCCTAAAAACAAAACTAGAGGTCATTTTTAGCAAATTTTATACTGCCTAGAGATTTTCGGGTTGCAAAATTAACTTGGGTTTCCTTAAAGCCCATGGATTCCGCGAGAGTCATGTCAATTTTAGAAGACTGCTCAAGATAAGTTAATTCTAAA
>JAIOPY010000067.1 GCA_021413625.1 Candidatus Nomurabacteria bacterium
ATTCACCTTTGTCTAGGGTTGAGGAGGTTAGAGAAGAGGTAGTTAAGTTACTTAATTGTAGTCCAGATGAGATACTTTTAGTCTCAGGGCGTACTGGTGAAGGAGTTGAAAATCTTTTAACTGAAATTATAAAAAAAGTTCCTGAGCCAAAAGAAACGCATCATGGCGATGATAAATTTCGCGCGTTGGTTTTTGATTTTAAATATTCTAATCATCGGGGCGTGATAGTTTTTATTAGAGTTCTAGATGGCAAAATCAGAAAGGGGGAAAATTTAATTTTCTCTGTATCTGGTGAGAAATTTATTTCTTTGGAAGTTGGGACTTTTTCTCCTGAGGAAACTCCTAGGGATTATTTATCTTCTGGTGATACTGGCTACATTGTTACAGGTATTAAAAAGCCAGGTATAGCTTCAGTTGGAGACACCATTACTTTACTTAAAAATCCTTTACCCGCATTTCCGGGTTATATGCAACCAATGCCTGTAGTCTGGGCGTCAGTTTTTCCAGAAGATGCAGATGATTTTGCGGAGCTAAAAGCCTCTTTGGGTAAGCTTAAATTATCCGACTCCGCGTTTTCTTATGAGGAAGAATCTTCAGGGTCTCTCGGGCGTGGATTTCGTTGCGGATTTTTAGGAATGTTGCATCTAGAAATAATAACCGAGAGGTTGCGAAGAGAATTTAATTTGGAGTTAGTAATAACTACACCTTCTATTACTTATGAGGTTGTGCTTAAAAATGGCAAAAAAGAAAAAATTTATTCCCCATACTTTTTTCCAGACGATGGTAACGTTGAAACTATCTTTGAGCCTTGGGTGGTGGTGAAAATCATAACCCCTGTAAAATACCTAGGAGGTATTATGCAATTACTTTTTGACCACGAGGCGGAAATAGGGGAAACTGAAAATTTTGGTGACAACCGTGGAGCTTTGTCTGTAAAAATGCCCCTTAGAGAATTAATGCGTAATTTCTTTGATGAACTTAAAAGTGTTTCTTCAGGATATGGCTCAATTTCTTACACCATAGACGATATGCGTGAAGCCAGTGTAACTCGCTTAGATATTTTGGTGGCGGATGAAGTTGTGCCAGCTTTTTCAAAAGTTATTTCCAGAAAAAGAGCAGAAGAAGAAGCTGAAGTAGCAGTTGAAAAACTAGAAAAAATATTACCAAGGCAAATGTTTACCATAAAAATTCAAGGCAAAGCATTGGGGCGCATTATTTCTTCTCGCACGCTCTCTGGTATGAAAAAAGACGTCACTCAACACATGTATGGTGGTGACATCACTAGAAAAATGAAACTTCGTGAGAAACAAAAGAAGGGTAAAAAGAAAATGAAAGAGCGTGGCAAAGTAAATATACCTCAAGATGTATTCTTGAAGATGATGCGAGCAGGAGATAAATAGAATTTTGCCTATTTTGGCATGAAAATCGGAGAGTAAAGCAATATCATACTTACAATAATAAGTATGCTAACTACCGCCCAAGCAATCTGGATTCTTTTTTGATGTTTTTTATTGAAAAGCATATACTTAGGTTAGCATATTTATGAGAAATTTTCAAAAGAAAAATAACATATCAAGATTTCTACATTCCACTCCTTTTTTATTGGTTTTGGGTGTGGTGGCTATTTTTTTTGCTTACAATATGATTGGTTTAGTAGGAAAAATGAGAGAAACTGTTAGGAATAAACAAATAGCTGAAGAAAAGGTCTCTGAATTACAAAAAAGTAAAGAAAGTTTAAGCCTAGATATAGCAAAATTAAACACTAAACAAGGACTAGAGGAAGATATTAGAGAGAGGTTTGGCTTAGTGAAAGAGGGGGAGAGTGTGATAGTGATTGTGGAAGATAAAAATGAAACTGAAGTTGACGCTAAAGCTAACTCTGGTGGCTTCTTTTCTTTTTTAAAAAACTTGTTTAAATAATTTAGTAAACTTTTGCTCTACTTCTAGATTGATGCTACAATAGAGCTTCATTAATAATAATTAATAAAAACTTTATGAAAAACGTAACAATTTATTCAACCCCGTCTTGTCATTTTTGCCACATGGCTAAGGATTTTTTTAAGGAAAAAAACATTGCTTATACTGACTACAATGTGGCAGCTGACGCAGCTAAAAGAGCTGAAATGGTTGAAAAGTCCGGTCAAATGGGCGTGCCAGTAATACTTATAGATAATGATATGGTTATAGGCTTTAATAAGCCAAAAGTTATAGAGCTGTTAGGCTTGTAATTGTGTCCTCGGCAGGAATTGAACCTACAATTACTCCTTAGGACGGAGTCGTTATATCCGTTTAACTACGAGGACTTGTTTTTAAGTTTATATGATTTACCCTAAAAAGCCAATTTAATTGGCTTTTTAGCAGATTTATGATATAATTCATGTATGGCTATGGAACGAAACCCTCCATCATTTTACAAGAAACCTGATTGTGAAATAGGGCAAGCAAGTCCCAAAGAAAAATCTGGTAGGGATTTTTATGACCTATCTACTGACCCAAAATTAAGCATGGAAGATTTAGTAAAAGCAAAAGAGGCAGGGTCAATCAGTGAAAAACAATTTCAAACTCTCAAAGATGCCCTTATGGAAAAATTACGGCTGTTTTAAAAGGGGTAGGGGTTACCAAATTAATCTAAATATGCTAAGATGTTCCAATGGATCCTGAATCCAAAAAGTTATTAGAAAGTACATTTCAGCTTGCTGAAGAGAACAACAAGATGCTTCGCTCAATGAGGCGTTCTATGCGCATAGCTCGCGTTATAAGCGCTTTGTATTGGGTTTTAATCATTGGTTCTGCTGTTGGCGCTTATTACTTCGTTCAACCTTATATAGACCAGATGTTAGGGGTTTATGGTAGTACTAAAAGTAATATTGAAGGCATCAACACTCTTTTAAATAGCTTAAAATAGTTTCTAGGTGGTTATCTTGGTAGGTTTTAGATTCAGTTGGTAAGTAAAAACCAAATTACTTACAAAAATATTTGCTCAGGTAGCTCAGTTGGTAGAGCATTCCCCTGAAGAGGGAAGGGTCACCAGTTCGATCCTGGTCCTGAGCACAGTTTTAGAGAGATTTAACTTTTACACTATTCTTTTTGCCTTTATCTACTTTTTGAAGCTTGATTGTAAGTAAGCCGTGCTTTTCTGTGGCTTCAACTTCTTCTGGCTCCACTTCTTGTGGTAGTGATATTGAGCGAGAAAATTTACCCCAGTATAGTTCCTTAGTAAAATAATCTTCCTCATCTATATTTCTAGATTCTTCACGTTTGCCAGAGATGGTTACTATGTCACGAGCGATAGTTAACTCTAGGTCTTCTGGTCGTACTCCGGCCACCATTGTTTGTATTACAATTTCGGTGCCAGTTTGATAAACATCTACAGCTAGTTCCGCTTCCTCATTTTCTTCTTCCATCCAGTTAGCGCCTTTTTTATCTTTAGACGCTCCTCTTTTAGGTTCATCTATTTCTTCTACATTTACGCTACCAGTTAATCTCTCAAAAAAACTTCTTTTTTTCTGTTCCATAATTTTTGTATTATTTATTAAATTTTTTCTAAATTCATTCTTCTTAATTTTTCAAAAAGTAACATTACGATAATTGTGACGACCCACAAGAAAGCGAACACTTTTAAGAAGTCTGTTCCATTGTTCTTTATTATAAAAAAATTAAAGGTAGTATGCAAGACAATTGCAGATATTAATCCCATAATGAGGTAAATCTTCTTCTTGAAATCATTCATAAAGAAGGAAAGTCCTAGGGCTATGCCTAAAATACCACTTGTTACAGTATGCAGAAGTGTTGCTCCTAAAAATCGTAGGTGTCCTGTTAATACTCCGGCAATTGCTTGGTCTATTAAAAGAGGTTTTAGTAAAAACAGGGTATTTTCTAGAGCCGCAAAGCCTACAGCAGCAGTTATCATATAAATTGGCCAATCTACAGGCTCATCCACACAAGCTGCGTCATACAAGACAACTAATACTGCTAAGTATTTTATTAATTCTTCGGCTGTTGCCCATAATGTTAATTCTAAGTTAGAG
>JAIOPY010000068.1 GCA_021413625.1 Candidatus Nomurabacteria bacterium
TATTGGGGAGCATACTCCTAGTGAAGACTTAATGAAAACAAATGCAAAAGTTTTTTGCACCTATGCGCTTTTATGCGAGGAGAATGACATTGTGCCTATTGTGGAGCCTGAGGTTTTAATAGATGGCAACCATACCATGGAAAAGTGTTACGACGTCACTGCGCGTAACTTTGATATTATTTTCGCAGAGCTGAAAAAACAAAATGTTTTTATTCCTGGAATTATTTTAAAAACAAGCATGGTGCTTCCTGGAAAAGATTTACCAAAGGCTCCGCCTGAAAAAGTGGCAGAGATGACCTTACGATGCCTAAAGGAACATGTGCCTGCTGATATCGGAGGTATTGTGTTTCTCTCCGGTGGAGAAGAAGACGAAGAAGCAACTGTAAATTTAAATGCTATGCATAAAATGGGAGTATTACCTTGGAACTTAACTTTTTCTTATGGTCGCGCAATTCAGCATCCAGCGCTTACAAGCTGGGCATCTAACCCTATTGATGTCTCTCGCGCTCAAGAACTTTTAGTGGAGATGGCAAAAAATAATAGTTTGGCTAGCGTAGGAAAATATGAAACTGGAAATTAAAAAATTTTTCAAAGGTGAGGCTGAAGACAGTGAAGAAACACTTGTAAAATATTCGCATGATGCGAGTTTGCTTGAGGTGCGCCCTAAATTAGTTTTATTTCCAAAAGATAAAGAGGACGTAAAAAATTTAGTGAAATGGGTTTCTGATAATAAAGAAAAGTATCCAAATGTATCTATAACGGCTAGGTGTGCCGGCACAGATATGTCTGGCGGAGCCATTGGTGAATCTATAATATTGGATTTCACTAGGCATATGAATAAGTTGGTTTCTTTTCTTCCGACAAAAAATTCTAGCGCCTTCGCCCTCGGAGACAAAAGACAGGGAATCCACGACGCTTTAAATTTTTTGTCGGAAGACATAATAACGGTGGAGCCGGGAATGTTTTACCGAGATTTTGAAAAAATTACTTTAGAAAAAGGTTTAATTTTACCTTGTTACACTGCTTCTAAAAGTTTAAATGCTCTTGGTGGTATGTATGGTAATAATTCTGCAGGTGAACGAACATTAAAATATGGTAAGACGGAAGATTATGTGGTGGCAGCTAAAGTTGTTTTTGCTGATGGCAATGAATATGAAGTTAAACCTTTGACTAAAGAAGAATTAAAAAACAAAATCGCGCAGAAAGATTTTGAAGGGGAGGTTTATAAAAATATTTCCAACTTAATAAATGAAAATAGCGAGGAAATAAAAAATGCTAAACCTAAAGTTCATAAAAACTCTGCTGGTTATTATATATGGAACGTTGTAAAAGAAAATTTAAAAGATTTTAGCGCCTTCGCCCTCGGAGACGAAGGACAGGGGACCCACGACGCTTCAAATCTTTCAAATTTTCTGTTTGACTTGAATAAACTTCTTGTGGGCTCTCAAGGTACCCTTGGCATTGCTACGGAAATTACTTTCAAACTTGTGCCTGAAATAAAATATTCCAAGCTTGTAGCTATTTTCATGAATGATTTGTCTCCACTTGGGTCTTTAGTGCCTAAAATCCTAGAACTAGGTCCTGAAACTCTGGAAACTTATGACGATAAAACCATGAAGCTTGCGGTTAGATTTTTTCCAGACTTTTTCAAAAACAAAGGTTTTGTCGGGATGGTTAAATTCATGTGGTCTTTCTTGCCGGAATTTTTTATGATGCTCTCTGGCGGTTTTCCTAAATTAATTTTACTTGTTGAATTTGCTGGAGCAAACGATATTGAAGTTAATAAACAGTGTAAAATTCTAAAAGAAAAAATAAAAGATTTTAATTTAAAAGTTCATATCACTAAGAGTGCAAGAGAAGCAAATAAATATTGGGATATAAGAAGGGAAAGTTTTGCCCTGCTACGTAAACACATAAAAGGTCGTCGGACGGCACCATTTATAGATGACATAATAGTTCGCCCAGAATTCTTACCCGAGTTTTTACCTAAATTAAATAATATTTTAAACCAGTATGACCTAACTTACACCATTGCGGGACACGCAGGAGATGGCAATTTTCACATTATTCCTTTAATGGATTTTTCTAGCCCTGATACGGCTAAAATAATAATGGAACTTTCAGACAAGGTTTATAATTTGGTTTTAGAATACAAGGGTTCCATAACTGCGGAACACAATGATGGCATAATTCGCACGCCGTATTTATCTAAAATGTATGGCGAAAAGGTAATGAATATTTTTTCAGAAATTAAAAATATTTTTGACTCCAAAAACATTTTTAACCCTGGTAAAAAAGTAAGAGGAGGGGATGGCACAGGCACTAAAGAATATCTTGCTTCACATATAGCTAAAGAACATAAAGCAGTCCACAAAATTTAACTATTTTAATAGCGACTTATATTGACATAAACTCATTTTAGGTGTATAATACTAAAGTTAAGGTCTTCGTTAACGTACTTGTTGGAGGGTTGGATGTTGCAAATGTTTATCAGGATGGCGGTGGTATGTGGATGCCTCCTGATAGGCATTCCTGCGCTCGCTCAAAAGCCGAGCCTTCGGGGCTCTTTGGCTTCAGTCGCTCGTATGGCGGAACAGGCTGAAACTCACGACCTAACCCATTTGCCTACCGGAGCAAAGGTTGAGGACTTCGTGGAAAAAGGCCTCTTGGTTAGGTTGACGGGAAATGAGAATTACTCCGTTGAGGGAGCTTCTTATCCTTTCGTCCGACCAGCCGTTAAACTTTTCGTGGAGCGCTGGTCGGCGCAGTCACGAACGGTTTGTACGGATGGATTGGTTGTGACGAGCTCAACTCGTCCAATCAATGAACAGCCGAGCAACGCCTCACGGAGGTCAGTGCATCCTACTGGGATTGCGGTTGACTTCCGCATTCCAACTAACCGAAAGTGCAGAGCTTGGATGGAGAGAACGTTGCTTGCTCTGGAAGGGCGTGGTGTGCTTGAGGCGACTCGTGAGAGGCGGCCTCCGCATTATCACGTCGCGGTTTTTCCAGACCCATACACCAAGTACGTAGCTGGTTTGTCGGCGCCTGTCAAAAAGAAGGCTCCAACAAACCGTAAGAAAAAAAGATAGGAGAATAGGTTGGATGAGGAGAGAAATAGAAGCTCATCCAACCTCAGGCTAAAGCCGTTAAGACTTTTTAAAGAGCACTGGCGGCTTTTTATATTTTCTTTTTTATTTTTTTTATGTAGAATAGTCTTTATGTTTTCAATTAAAGCTAAAAAGAGAGATTCAAGTGTTAAATTAGATGCCTTAAGAAAAGGGGGAGAAATTCCCGCTGTTTTTTATGGTGCAGGCGAAGAATCTACTCCAGTTTCTATTTCCAAAATTGAGTTTAAAAAAGTTTGGCGTGGCGCTGGTGAATCTTCTACAGTAAAGGTTTCTATGCCTGAAAAAGACATAGATGTTCTTATTCATGAAGTTCAAACTGACCCAATTACTGATGACCCAATCCATGTTGATTTTTTGGCGGTTGATATGAACAAGAAGATTAAGGTTAAAGTAGAACTTGTCTTTGAAGGTGTATCTCTTGCAGTTAAAAGTGGTCTTGGTAATTTGGTTAAAGTATTACACGAAATTGAAATTGAAGCTCTACCAAAAGATTTACCTCACAACTTAGTTGTTGATATTTCTAAGCTTGCAACATTGTCAGACAACATCGTTGTTGCTGATATTGCTTTACCCGCTGGAGTTGTAGCTGTTACTTCTAGCACAGATGTTGTAGCCTCTGTAGTTGAACAAAAAGAAGAAAAAGAAGAAGTTGCTGCTCCTGTTGACCTATCTGCTATTGAAGTTGAAAAGAAAGGTAAGAAAGAAGAGGAAGGTGGTGAAGCAGGCGCTGAAGCGGCTACTCCAAAAGAATAAAAAACTTAAAATTTATGATACAATTAAGACCATGCTTAGAAAGGTGGTCTTTTTTGTTTGTTTTATTTTAATATTTTCAGCTATTCCTGTTTTTTCTGGAAACGCTGCTTTTGATTGTCTAACTTTACAAACAACCTCTAGTAATAAGGATAAAGATTATTGCAAGGGGGAACTCGCTCAAATAGAAGCAGAACTCGCTCATTTACTAGAATTACAAAAAGAACAACAAAAGCAAACTGGTACATTAACTGGAGACG
>JAIOPY010000069.1 GCA_021413625.1 Candidatus Nomurabacteria bacterium
AATATTTTATTTTAGGCGGACTAGTGCCAATCGTAGAAAAAACTACCAAAAACAGAGTGCGTATTGAAGAACTCAAAGAAAAAATTAAAAACAATGGTAAGGAATTAAAAGAAATTATTTTAGCTTTTTCCTTAAACCCTCAAGGCAACCATACTGATTCTTATGTTAGAGAAGAATTAAGTAAAACTTTAGAACCCCTCGGTATTAAAATATCTTCATTAGGCAAGGGGCTTTCTACCGGCACCGAGCTTGAGTATTCCGACAACGACACTCTCCGAAACGCTCTAAAAAATAGACAGTAAAAAATAAAACCGCTCTAGAGCGGTTTTATTTTATAGAAGTAATTTTTACTTTAAAGAAAGGCTGACGGTGACCATTTCTGCGTAGGTAGCGAGACTTTTGCTTGTATTTCATCACCAATACTTTTCTAGCACGTCCGATTTCCATGATTTCAGCGTTCACTTTCGCGCCTGTAATATAAGGTGTGCCAATAGTGGTATCTTTACCATCATCCACTAACAAAACCTTGTCAAAAGATATCTTGTCTCCCTTAGAATACTCCCCTTTGATTTTTTCAATAGAAAGCACACTGTCCTTTGAGACTTTGTATTGTTTTCCGCCTGTTTGTATAACTGCAAATTCCATAGGGCTTATATTATATGAAATATAACAAAAAAGCAACCCTAGCCTAAATAGGGCTTGGTCTGGTAAAAGGTTTTTGCTATACTATCCAAATGGAAACAAAAACTATTGAGAAATACTTTTTCTTTGGGTTGTTATTAGGCACGCTTATTTTTTCCTTTTTAATTTTTCGCCCTTTTTGGACGGTTTTAGTATTAGGCATATCTTTTTCAATAGTCTTCTACCCTTTCTATGAAAAACTAAACAAGATACACCTGCCTCACTGGTTATCATCTCTTTTGACTGTTTTGGTCTTTACGATACTGGTTTGTGGCCCACTTTTCGGGATTGGAGCTATTATTTTCAACCAAAGCCAAGATGTTTATCATTTAGTTGTAAATAATGGTAGCGCTGGACCATTTATGAATTCCATAAGTGACACCATAAACGATGTGTTGCCAGAAGGCGTGGTTTTTAACGCCAATGAAAAAGCTTCAGACTTCATTTCTTTTGTGTCAAAAAATGTTGCAAACATATTTAGTAGCACGGTTTCTGCATTCTTTTCATTTATCTTAATGCTCTTGATTATGTTCTACTTCTTGAAAGATGGCGCGAAATGGAGAAAGGCGGTTATTGTTTTAAGCCCTCTTGCCGACAGAGATGATGAAAAAATAATCAGCAGATTAAGACAAGCAGTAAATAGTGTCATCAAAGGTAGCTTACTTATTGCTTTAATTCAAGGAGTTTTGATGGGCTTAGGTTTATGGCTATTTGGCATACCAAATAGCGCGCTTTGGGGTATTGTAGCAGCTGTGGCTTCCCTACTACCAACCATCGGCACCGCATCCATTTCTGTTCCAGCAATTGCCTTTCTGTTTATTACAGGAAATGTTACCGGAGCTGTTGGTTTAGCAATTTGGGCAGGCGTAGTTGTAGGACTTATAGATAATTTCTTAAGCCCAGTTATCATTTCTGAAAAAACAAACATCCCGCCATTACTCATTTTGTTTGCAGTATTAGGTGGGCTTTCTTTATTAGGCCCAGTTGGTATTTTAGTAGGTCCTCTAACTATAAGCCTGCTTTATACTTTAATTGCTATATATAGAAACGAGTTTAATCAGCACAACTTTACCATATAACAAAAATGCCTGTCCGACTTTACAATACTCTCGGAAGAGAAATAGAAGACTTCTCTCCCCTAAACAAAGATGAAGTCCGCATATACACGTGCGGACCGACGGTGTATGGCTATCCGCATATTGGCAACTATCGTGCTTATATTTTTGCGGATACTTTAAAAAGAGTCCTACTTTATAGTGGCTACCATGTAAAACACATAATGAATTTAACGGATGTAGATGACAAAACAATTCGGGACTCTCAAAAAGAAGGCAAAAGTTTAAAAGAATTCACTGAATTTTATTCCAAAGAATTTTTCAAAGATATTGAATCTTTAAATATCTTACCTCCGAGTAAATTCACCAAAGCCACAGATTATGTGAATGAAATGGTGGAAATTATAAAAAAACTTTTAGATAAAAAAATAGCCTACAAAAGTGAAGACGGCAGTGTGTATTGTGACATCAAGAAATTTAAAAATTATGGCAAACTTTCCAATCTTGTTTTAGAAGAACAAAAAGAAAACGCGGGCGGCAGAATAACTTCAGATGAATATGATAAAGAAAACGTTCAAGACTTTGCTCTTTGGAAAGCGTGGGATGAAAAAGATGGAGAAGTTTTTTGGGATACAGAGCTAGGTAAAGGCAGACCCGGCTGGCATATTGAATGTTCTGCTATGGCTATGAGTAACCTAGGAGAACAGTTAGATATTCATACAGGTGGCGTAGATAATATTTTCCCTCATCATGAAAATGAAATCGCTCAATCCGAAGGCGCTACCGGTAAACAATTTGTAAAATACTGGATGCACAATGAATGGGTTTTGGTAGACCAAAAGAAGATGGCAAAATCTCTTCAAAACTTCTACACTTTAAGAGACATAATAAACAAAGGCATAAGCCCTCTCGCTTATAGATTATGGCTATTAACCGCAAATTATCGCACTCGGGTAAACTTCGTATGGGAAGCCCTAGAAGGCGCAGAAACAGCCTTAAAACGGCTCCAAAACGCTTACAAAGCCCTTGGTAGCGATATAGGCAAAATTGATGAAATATACCAGAAACAATTCAAAAATTTTGTAGAAGACGACCTAGACACCCCAAAAGCAGTAGCCTTGTTGTGGGACTTACTCAAAGATGAAAAAGTAGTAAATGCGGACAAGAAAGCTACAATTTTAGATTTTGATAAGGTTTTAGGTCTAGGTTTAGAAAACCTTAAAGAAGAAAAAATCCCTGAAGAAATTTCAAAACTAGCAGAAGAACGTGAGGTCGCTCGTAAAAATAAAGATTTTAAAACATCAGACGAGTTGCGAAATAAAATAAATACTCTAGGATATGAAATAAAAGACGAGGATAGTGGATACAGTATTAATAAAATATAAATATATGATAAAAAGATTCATAAATACAAAAAATATAAACGAAGCAGATGTAGTGTTGATTTCAGCGCCCTATGAAAAAGGAGCGACTTTTCACAAAGGAACAGCAGCTGGTCCAAAAAAAATTGTAGAGTGTTTAGACTACCAACTAGATTGGTTTATGCCTAGGTTCGGAGTTGAGCCAGTTAACTTCATTAAAACAGCTCACGTGAACTTGAAACAAATTGAGAATTTTTCTCCAGAGAAAGCCCTGACAACAATCCGAGAAAATTGTAAAAAAATCTTAGAGAAAGATAAATTTATTTTTATGCTGGGAGGTGAACATTCTGTTTCTATTGGATATTTTGAAGCCTTGGCTAAAAAATACAATCCGAAAGACATAACTATTCTGCAAATAGACGCGCATTGTGACTTAAGAAAAGATGATAGTGATTACATGCCAAAACCTTCTAAGCTTTCACACTGCACAGTTATGCGCCACGCCAATGAAATGGGATACCCACTAGTACAAGTTGGCGTTCGGACTATTTATGAAGGTGAATATAATTATATTAAGGACAAAAAAAATAACGTAAAAGTTTTCTTTTGGGGTCCCACAACTTCACAGGGCACATTCCATGCTCCGAAGATAGCGGAAATTTTAAAAAGTATCAAAACAAAATATGTTTACTTATCAATTGACGTGGATGGTTTTGACCCTGCCCACATGCCAGCAACTGGAACACCACTCGCAGGCGGACTGGAGTGGTGGTATGGAATAGAACTAATTGAAAAATTAATTGGAAAATTTAATTTAATTGGCGCTGATATCGTAGAAGTCTCCCCTGTTCCTGATTCAGTTGTTACTGAATACGGCGCCGCGCAGTTATGCTATGCAATAGTTGCAAATAAATTTAAGAAAAGGTTTAAATAAACTCTCTAGAAAAAAGTTTTTTCCTTAAAATAAATATAATTAGCATTGAGTTTAATACAATAAAATAAATTCCAAAAGAATATATAGAGAAATTCCAATTCTTTATTATTAAAAGTCCAAGAATATTATTAAATATGCCTGGTAAATATCCTACTGCTGTTTCAGTTTCTGGAAACTTCCAAGACTTTATAAGAGTTGGCACAGCTGCTAAAGCATCTGACAAGATTGCAAAGAAAATAGATATATCAGCTCTTTTTGTTAAAATCCACAAAATCAAAGCAATGAAAGAAAACACTCCGCAGAATATATCAAAAGTTGTAATTTTCCAATAAGAATTACGACAAAATAACGCTATAATTAAGATAACTAAAGGCATAAATCCTGCTAAAAAAACAGGTAAAACCGAAAGTCCAGCACCAGCTTTTAACTGCAAAAAAGTTCCAATTATGGGAGCAAGCGCCCAGAAAAACCAAGTTACTAAATTGGGTTTAGTTGTTCCCCTAATTACATCTCTTATATAAAAATAACTTCCAAAAACGCTTGCAACTAAAGTTAAATAAATAAATTTCTCAGGAATCATATTATATCCCCTCTTTTTTGAGTTCTTCTACTAACTTGCGAGATTCGCGAGAAAGTTTATTAGGAAGTTTGATGTTTAGTTTGATGAGTAAGTCTCCGCGTTTACTTTTTGAAGCTGGCACACCTTTGCCACGCACTCGCAATATTTCATTTATAGACACTCCTTCTGGAATAGTAACTTCAATATTTCCATCCAATGTTTCTATTGTGTACTTAGCGCCAAGCAGAGCGTCAGAAAGCTTTAGGTTTAAGCTCATAACCAAATCACTGCCATCTCTTTTGAAAACTGGGTGAGTTGCAACGTTTACTTTGATATACAAGTCTCCGGCTGTGCCTTTGTAAACAGCTTCTCCCATGCCGGTCATACGAATCATTTCTCCGTCACGAATGCCTGCTGGCACAATAACTGAAATTTCTTCTTCTTGGCGTAGCACTCCCTTGCCTTTACACTTTTCACAAGCTTCTTTTGGCACTTCACCCACACCATGACAATGTTCGCAAATTTTAGTGCTAGAAATTGTGCCTAAAATTGTTCTTTTAGCCTCACGTATTTTACCTTGACCATTACAAGTCTTGCAGGTTTCCATTTTGGAACCTTCTTTGGCTCCAGAACCGTGACAAGTTTTACAATTTGAAGTTTTAGTAATTAAAAATTTTCTATTAGTGCCAAAAATAGAATCCGCAAAAGAAATTTGTATCTCTGTTGAAATATCTCTACCTCGGCGCGCCTCTCTTCTGCCACCACCGTAACCGCCACCAGTGAAAAAATCACTAAAGATATCGTTCAAGTTTCCAAAATCAAACTCTGCTCCCCCATTTTGAAAACCTCCAGCAAAATTACTAAAGTCAAAACCTTCAAAACCAGAGCCACCACCAAACCCTTGCGCGTTTTCAAAACCAGAACCAAATTGGTCGTATTTAGAACGCTTAGTATCATCAGAAAGCACTTGGTAAGCTTCGTTTACCTGCTTGAATTTAGCTTCATTGCCTTCTTTTTTATCAGGGTGGTATTTGTGCGCCAGTTTATAAAAGGCCTTCTTTATTTCCTCTTTGGAGGCACCTTTATTTACCCCTAAAATTTCATAATAGTCCTTACTCATAAGGGTATTATATCATAGGTTCAGCCTCTTGTGAAGTTTTATTTTCTACCTCTTCGTCTTCATCTCCGTCTTTTTTATGCTTCCTGCCTTTGCCTTGAATGATGGCTTTTTCCTCAGCACTTCTGATGATTGTTGCCTCTTCTTCTTGAATTAATTTTTGAGCGGCATCTTTTGGTATTGAATATTTTCTATGAGAAGCATCAATTATTTCTTGTCGGTAAGATGGATGAGGTGGTGGTAAAACTCTCAATGTTTCAGCAGAAAACGGGTCATAAGATTCACCATCAATAGTCATTTTTATATAAAATTCAGTCACCGCAAGGTTAATCATATCCTTCACGTCAAAAAGTGGCGCGAATTCGGGTTTTAATTTTACGGCATCTTCACCTCCCACTCGGAAAGTTATGATGCTACCGCAGTTACCAAGCACAGCTTGATGAACCTTGGTAATAATTTGCCCAACATATTGGTGCGCCATAGTAAGGTTTAGTCCGTATTTGCGAGCTTCCGACAAAATATTTTCAAAAGTTTGAGTAACTACGTTTTGAAACTCGTCCACGTATATGTAAAAATCTTTACGGTCTTTTTCTGGTATCGCAGCTCGCTCCATGCCTGCCTGTTTTATTTTAGTTAAAAATATAGACCCCAAGAATGAAGAGTTCTCCTCCCCAAGGCGGCCTTTTGAAAGGTTGATGAGTATAATTTTTTGGTCATTCATCAACTTACTTATATCTATTTTATTTTCTTTTTGTCCGAAAATATTTCGTAGTAACGGGTCATATATATATTGTGATTGTTTTTTTTCAAGTTGTTTATTTGGTTGTGTATGTAATTTTTGT